>JBJMHG010000047.1:0-4889 GCA_045807485.1 Actinomycetes bacterium | reverse complement strand
GACGCACAGTTGCGGCCGCCGTGCACGTGCCGACGCTCAGCGAGACGTTCACCGCCGAACTGGGCGGGGGAGCGTTCCTCAACGACCTGCGCGGACGCCAGCAGCTGGCGGCGTCCGGTGCCACCGACCTGTCACGCGCACTGATCGGTACCGGTTTCGCGTACGACGAAGAGGTGCGGGCGCGGCAAGGGCCGATCGTCGGCCGACTTGTGTCGCGGGTTCGCGACATTCGGCGCGGCGGTGCGGCGTCCGTCGACCTGTGTGCGGTTGCTGCGGGCCGCCTCGACGGATTCTTCGAGCACGGACTCGAACCATGGGACCTCGCGGCCGGTGCACTGAACGCTGCGGAGGCCGGCGCCAAGGTGTACGAGAGGGCAGGTGGCACCACTGTCGCCGTCGGCCCTGGCATCGCCGACGCCCTCGACTCGCTGCTCACCGAGCTCGGCGACTGACCTCCGTCGAATCAGTCGAGGCGGGTCGGTTCGGCGATTGAAGCGTTAGTCATGCCACATCGTCGATCTGGATCGGATCAGTCGAGGCGCCGCAGCTCGGCGCTGTAGCGGCGTCCGTTTTCGACGTAGAGGCGGACGTTCTCGGTGAAGGAGCCCGAAGGAACGGTGTCCGGTCGGATCTTCGCTGGAACGCCCAACGCCATCGCTCCTCCTGGAACGTCTGTGCCACCTGAGACGACGGCTCCGGCGCCAACGAGGGCCCCCGACCTGATCACCGCCTCGTGCAGAACGATCGAGCCCGAGCCGATCAGGCACCCGTCCTCGACGACACAGCCCTCGAGGTGCGCTAGGTGTCCGACCACGCAGTCGGCGCCGATCTGGGTCGGGAGAGCCGATGTGGCGTGGATCACAGCGCCGTCCTGGACGGAGGTTCTGGCGCCGATCGAGATGGTCCCGTAGTCGCCCCTCAGAACCGCCTTGGGCCAGACGCTGGCTTCCGGACCCAGCGTGACAGCCCCGATCACCACGGCATCTGGGTGCACAAAGGCCTCTGGGTGGATAGCCGGGATGCGTTCGCCCAGGGCGTACAAGGCCATGGCTGCTCCTTCTTGTCGACCCGCGCTCGGGGAGGTAATTACCGCCAAATCCCCGATTGGGCCAGTTTGTGGTGCGTCCGACGCGACATGCAGGGGCAGGCTAGGGCACAATCGGCGCCCGAGCCCGACCCAGTAGCCAGCTGGAGCGGAAAACTGGGGAGGTCGCTGAGTGATTCAGAGGGCCCCGCAGTGGGAACAAAACGGGGGCGACTGCGTTACACCGGCACGTCGCCCCGACGAGCAAGACCGGGATCTCTGAAGGAGGGGTCCAACGCCCATGGCAACCGACTACGACACCCCCCGCAAGACTGACGACGAGCTGTCTGAGGACAGCCTCGAAGAGCTGAAAGCTCGTCGCGCAGATCTTGCTGCCTCGACCGTCGATGTTGACGAGACCGAGCTGGCGGAGTCGCACGAGCTGCCTGGCGCCGACTTGTCCGGCGAAGAGCTGACGGTGCGCGTCGTCCCCAAGCAAGAGGACGAGTTCACCTGTTCGCGCTGTTTCCTGGTGCATCACCGCAGCCAGCTGGCCAGTACCAAGAACGGTCAGCCGGTCTGCAAGGACTGCGCCTGACCGGCTAGGGGTTCACCCTCCCAGCCGCTCTGCACGGTGAGTCGCCCAACTCTTGGCGACAGCAGCCGTCGCAGCACTGACAGCAGCAAAGATCAGCAGCTCTGGAAGCGGACTGTCGTCCTTGCCAGGTTCAGAACCTCGGACGAACTTCCACCCGGCGCTCACGAGCCGCTGGGCCACAAGCCCAGCGGCGAGCGCTGCAATCGTGATGACCGCTTGAGGCGGTCCACCGTTGTCGCCGGACTTGTCGCCAGACGCTTGCGTGCCGCCCATCAGTGTCCTCCTCACGCTCACGTCACCGATCTTGTCATGCCGGCGATCGTGTCTGCCAAGACTTCCGGACGCCGACTCGAGACGTACCAATAAGGCGTCGGGTCGACCGGGTCGTCGAGCTCGACGATCACAGCAGAGCTGACCCATCCGCGCAGCGTCACGTAGGCGCGCGGGTCTGCGCCTGTTCCGCGCCGCAGCCGCGCGGCCTCTGCTTCTAGGGGTTTTGAGGTCTTCACCATGCCGAGCGGCAGCGTCGCGCGTCCAGCACGAAGTGTGGTTGTGGTCACCTCGATGACTGCCGACATTCGCCAAATCGCCAGCAACGCGACAGCGGTGAGCCCGAGCCCGACCGTCCAGCCCACCGCCGCGTTGATGGCATACCCGTAGGCGATGCCGAGAGTGGACGCCCACAACGGGGCCAACAGCCAACCCCACCACGGTGGTGTAAGTCGCTCCCGGTACAACGCCCGACCGGACGCGGCGGCGTCCGCTGGCGGTTGGGGTTCTGTGGGCACAGGTTCAGCGTGGCATCAGAGCGGCGCCTGTTACACACCGGGCGACCGGCTCGGCCGGTAGGGTCCACCCGTGACCGAGGAGCGCGCCAAGCGGCGTCAGATCGAGCCTCCGGCGCACGCGGTGCCGCCCCAACGGCACGCCGACGCCCCGCCACCTGGAACCGCTCTCGGCAGCCACTACCGGCAGTGCTTCGGATGTGGCCCCGACCACCCGACGGGCCTGCACTTGTCATTAACTGCCGGTGAGGGGTGCACGATCCACGCCACCTTGCACGTCACCGAGCATCACCAGGGCGCGCCCGGGTTGGCGCACGGAGGGCTACTAGCGGCCGCATTCGACGAGGCGCTCGGTGCAGTCACGTGGTTGCTTCGCGTGCCCGTGGTGACCGTTCATCTCGAGACCGACTACCGCAACCCGGTCGCGGTCGGATCGACGCTCCTTGTCGAGGCCGAGTGCTACGCGGTGGCGGGTCGCAAGATCTACTCGCGCGCTACTGGACGCCTCGCCGACACCGACGGCAAACCTGGCGACATCGCAGTGCAGGCGCGATCGGTCTTCGTCTCGGTTCCGCTGGCGCACTTCCGTGAGCACGGGCGGGCGTCCGACATCGACAACTTCGTCGCCTCCCACGACGAGACCGAGGTCTTGCATGCCTTCGAGGTCAACCCGTGACGGCTGATTCACGTGAGGCTGTCGACGTCTTGATCGTCCGCCTCGACAGCGACCTCCCGGTGCCGCAGTATGCCCACCCGGGCGATGCCGCAGTCGATCTGCTGTCGACTGTCGACCTCGAGGTCGCCCCGGGGGAGCGGGCGCTGGTTCCCACCGGGATCGCGATCGCGCTTCCGGACGGGTATGCAGCCTTCGTCCACCCCCGCAGCGGGTTGGCGATCCGCGAAGGTCTCACCGTTGCGAACGCGCCGGGGACGGTGGACGCTGGATACCGGGGCGAGATCAAGGTGGGGGTGGTCAACCTGGACCGCCAGAACGCCGTATCGGTTTCGCGGGGTGACCGGATCGCGCAGCTAGTGGTTCAGCAGGTCGAAAAGGTCAAGTTCCACGAGGTCGACACCTTGCCGGGGTCAGCGCGGGCTGACGGCGGGTTCGGTTCGACCGGTCGAGCTGCCGACAGCCGCGACGGAGGTTCGTGATGGCACTGTTCCGCAAGAAGTCAGACATTCCCGAAGAGCAGGCGCTGCTGGCGGCGATGGACGACATGCGTAAACGTCCCAAGGCCGAGCCCGGCATCGAGGACGTGCGCGACATCGGTGATCACGACGAGCACGGCGTCGCAACTGACGACGAGACGGCGGACGGTAAGACAGCCGACGAGGTAGGGCCCGGTCGCGGTGATAGCGCTGGTCCGCTGCTCGACTTCGGGTCGCTGAAGATACCGGGAGTGCAAGGCATGCAGCTCCGGGTCGAGATCGACGAGCAAGAGAATCCGGTGGCCGTCTCGGTGATGCTGGACGACACGGTGTTGCAGCTGCAGGCTTTCGCCGCACCTCGGTCCGAGCAGCTGTGGGACGAGGTACGGCAAGAGATCGCCGAGGGAATCCGCGGTGGGCAAGGCAAGGCCCGCGAAACCGACGGTCCGTTCGGGCGCGAGCTGCAGGCAGAGGTGGTTCTCACCGACGCCGACGGCAAGTCGCTGCGGCAACCGGCGCGCTTCATCGGGGTCGACGGTGAACGGTGGTTCTTGCGGGGCGTGGTCACCGGTGCGGGGGCGACCGAGCCTGAGCGAGCTGGGCCCGTCGAGCAGATCTTCGCCGGTGTCGAGGTCGACAGAGGCGAGCACGCGGCCGCGCCTCGCGACCCGCTGCAGATCACGATGCCCGACGACCCGGCGTTGAGCAGCGAGCCGGTCGAACCGGCAGGTTCGGAGGACAGTCCGGACGGCGGTCCGGTCCCTACCTGAGCCGAGTAACGTTGAGTCTGTGAGCCCGAAGGTCGATGCCCAGAAGGTCGATGCGCAGTCGTCGCGCCCCGAGCAGGGCATGCCTGCTCCGCGCGGTCACTGGTGGAACCGGTTGTCCGAGCGGCTTGCCCCTAGCGCAACCGCGATCGAGGCCGACGAGCTGCGCTCGAAGTTCGACACCCTCCAGACGACCGCCATCGTGCAATGCCCATTGGCAGTCCCAGTACGGGTCGGCGGAACCGTGCGCTCGCTCGTCCTGCGCTGCCGCGCTCAGGTGCCGGCGCTCGAGGTCGACCTCTACGACGGCAGCGACTCTTTGACGGTGGTGTTCCTGGGACGTCGTGCCATTCGCGGAATCACACCCGGACGCGGCCTGATCGTGACTGGTCGCGTGACTCGTCGCGGCAACGACTACGTGATGTACACCCCGACCTCCGAACTGCTGCCGGCAGCCGCGAGACATCAGAACCCTCCGGCCACGGCCCGCAGGAGGACACCACAGGAGTCGACCTACAGGCTGCGCTCGGGGTAAAGCTAGGAATCACCGAGAGCGGTCTGCC
>JBJMHG010000046.1:0-2586 GCA_045807485.1 Actinomycetes bacterium | reverse complement strand
GGGACGCCGGGAAGCCAACCACCCAGCACATGAAAGGGCGGCGGGCCGGGCACCCACCGAGGAGGGTTGGTGTACACCCGACGCCGCCGCCAAGGAGCCCGAGCCGGCTTCGATGCGGAGGGTCGAAGCCGAAATCGAACCGGGCTCCGTGCCCGTTCCACCACTGCATCGGACGTGGGGGTGCGTCGACTTGAAGTCCACCTGAAAGAATCACCCGCGTGGCGGCATCAAAGGAGACGTTCTACGCGCGAGTGGGTGGAGCTGCGACTTTCGACAAGCTCGTGACCAGGTTCTACCAAGGCGTAGCGGACGACGAAGTCCTTCGCCCCTTGTACCCAGAAGAAGACCTTGGCCCGGCAGCTGAACGCCTGCGAATGTTCCTCGAGCAGTACTGGGGTGGGCCCACCACCTATTCAGATCAACGCGGTCATCCCCGCCTACGGATGAGGCATGCGCCTTACCGCGTCGACTCGTTGGCTCGTGACCAGTGATTGCTGCACATGCGCGCCGCAGTCGACTCCCTCGAGCTAGACCAAGAGCTTGACGATGAGCTGTGGAACTACTTGGTGATGGCTGCCAACTCGATGGTCAACACGCTCGACACACCGCAGCCCTAGTCGGCTGGGTTTCATCGTCATCGTCAACTACGGGGTCGCACCACTCCAAGCCGGTCGCTGGTGAGCCCAGGGAAGACGGTCGACATCTGCGAGCCCTCGCACCGCTTCTCGAGGATCTCGGCCAGGATCTGCCGGTAGTCGGTGGTCCCGGCCAAGTCACCACCCTCGAGGGCGTCGTCCTCCAGCGTGGGCCACGTCCCGTGTACCTGACCGCCTTGGACGCCACCACCGAGCAAGAGCACGGCTTGCCCGTGACCGTGGTCGACTCCGCCAGACCCGTTCTCGACAAGAGAGCGGCCGAACTCCGTCAGCGTGACGATGGTGACGTCATTGAATCGGCCACCCAGGTCGGTGGCGAAGGCAGCCATGCTGTTGGACAGCTCGTCGAGCTTGTCGTGCAACCAACCGGCGTCGACTTCACCTAGATCCGTGTGCATGTCCCAGTCGCCGAAATCGACCGCCGCGACCTGCAAGCCGACGTCCGACTTGATGACTCGCGCCACGTCTCTCAACGCGCGACCGAGGTCGGTGGTGGGGTAGGAAGCGTCGGGCGTGTAGCCGGCGTCCTGCATCTGCGCCGCCGCTGACAAAGCTGAAAGCGTGGTGGCGGCGGGATCGCCCACGGGTGCAGGGGCTCCCTCGTGCAGCGCGGTCAATGCAGTGGTCCATCTGTTGCGCTCGGTGAGGTCCCAAGCGCCCGACAGCTCGAAGTCGTTGACCGACCACATCGCAAGCTCGGGTGCCGGCCCGCGGAAGGCGGACGCCGCCATACTGCTGCCCATCTGCACGGCTTGGAAGGCCGTGCCCGTGTCCCGCAATCCGAGAGTTCGGTCCAACCATCCGGTGCGAACCGACGATCCAGGTGCAGCGCGCTCCATCTCTTCCATCGCTTCGAAGTGGGAGCGGGTGGGATTCGACATGCCAACCGCCTGGACGGCGGCGAACGTTCCGGCGTCCCAGAACGGCATCAGGGGCGACATCGCGGGATGCAGACCAAACATTGGGTCCAACGGCAGCAGGGCGCTCTGAGGAACGTTGATGTGAGGTCTGGATTCGCGATAGCGAGCGTCCGCCGTGGGAACGATGGTGTTCAGTCCGTCGAATCCGCCGCGCAGCGAGAGCACGACGAGCACGTCGCCGGTGTACGGCGTCGCTGCGAAGGCCAGCTGAGTCGACAGACCTGTGCCGGTGAGACCGGCCAATGCACCGACGGCACCGAGCCGGCCGAGAAACGCTCGCCGCGAGACCGACGTCCTGGCGTAGTCGGGGCAGCCGCAAGTACTCGTGGTCATCGCGTCACCTGACCCAGAAGTAGGGCGTGTCGAGGATCAGGGCGACGAGGTAGGGCAGCCGCCAGCCAACCGCCGCGTCGTCACTGCTCAACGGAGCGGACGCCGAGCGCTCGAGGAATCCCAGCACCGCCGCCTTGTGCGACGCAGAGAGCTTGCGAAACACCAGGCGCTTGGCGAGTGCGTCGACGAGATCTCCGTGCGTCCTCGGAAGGCGATCTGGAAGCAGTGACCTGAGGTGCGGCTGGGTGAGCGAGTCTGGCCACCAGTGAGCCGCCAGTGACAGGTGTGTGTTCCAGCGGCTCAAGGTGCCCCCCGCAGACTGCCAGGACGCCGCCTGGTCGGGGTAACCGTCCGGCGGGCTCCATGCCAACGGCTGCTGACCGAGATCGTCAGCGATCCAGACGAGTGCCTGGATGCCGGACTTTCCCCTCTTGTCGGGTCCGTAGCCCAGAACGCGCAGCGTTGCCGCGAGGTCTTCGAACGGCCGTCGGGTCTTTGCGCCCAGCGCGGCTGCGAACTCCGCACTCTGGAACAGCTGACGCAGGACCGGTACTACTGCAGTGCCGTGGTCGAGGTAGGTCTGCGCCAGTCGGTTGACCAGCGCTTCGTCGGGTTGGTCGGACACAAAGCGGACGCAGAGCTTGGACGCAAGGTGATAGGCCGTGGTGGGATGGTTC
>JBJMHG010000045.1:0-10546 GCA_045807485.1 Actinomycetes bacterium | reverse complement strand
CAGCGAGATAAGCCGGGCTACCGCCCTCGCATCACCCTCGCGCGCCCGAGCGACCAATGCCGCCGGGTCGCCTTCCGCCATCCGGCTCAGGCTGGCACCCGCAGGATCAACGCGTCGCCCTGGCCGCCGCCGCCGCACAGAGCCGCGGCACCGACACCTCCACCTCGGCGCTTGAGCTCGTGCGCCAACGTGAGCGCAAGGCGGGCACCGCTCATGCCGATGGGGTGGCCCAGGGCGATCGCGCCGCCGTTGGGGTTCACCTTGTCGTCAGCGAGCCCGAGCGCCTTCGTCGCAACAATGCCGACAGCCGCAAACGCCTCGTTGATCTCGACCAGGTCGAGGTCAGCGACGGACAGGCCATCTTTGTCGAGTGCCTTCTTGATGGCGTTCGACGGCTGTTCGTGGAGCGAGGTGTCTGGCCCAGCGACCATGCCGTGCCCCCCGATCTCGGCCAGCCACGGCAGGCCGAGCTCTTCAGCCTTCGCTTTGCTCATCACCACCACGGCGGCAGCACCGTCGGAGATCTGGGACGCCGAACCTGCCGTGATCGTGCCGTCCTTGCTGAAGGCGGGACGCAGGCGGGACAGCGATTCGACCGTCGTGTCAGGGCGAATGCCCTCGTCCTCTGCGAACACGATCGGGTCGCCGCGCCGTTGCGGAATCTCAACGGGGACGATCTCGTCGACGAAGAGGCCGTTCTTCTGCGCGTCTGCAGCCCGCTGATGCGAGCGAGCCGCGAAGGCGTCCTGCTCTTCACGGGTCAGGTTGTAGCGCGAGTTGTACCCCTCGGTGGACGCCCCCATGGGCTGCCCGTCAAACGCATCGGTAAGCCCGTCGAATGCCATAGCGTCGACCAGCTCGGCGTTGCCGTACTTCACGCCTTCGCGTGACTTTCGAAGAATGTGCGGGGCGTTCGTCATCGACTCCATGCCGCCGGCGACGACGATCTCGACCTCGCCTGCCCTGATCAGCTGATCGGCAAGCGCAATCGCGTCGAGCCCACTGAGACAGACCTTGTTGATCAGGATCGACGGCACCGTCATGGGGATGCCCGCGTCTGCCGCCGCCTTGCGCACCGGAAGCTGACCGGCACCGGCCTGGAGCACCTGACCCATCACGACATAGTCGACCTGGTCACCGCGCACGCCTGAGCGCTCGAGCGCCGCCTTGATGGCGATCGCTCCAAGGTCGGCGGCGGTGAAGTCCTTGAGCGACCCCAGCAGACGCCCCATCGGCGTCCGCGCGCCGGCGACGATGACGCTCGTGGCTGAACTCGACGTGGTCATGTACAGACCCTCCCATCCGAGGTACGGGTGATCGCTGACAAGCCTAGGGCAGCAGGCAGACGCCAGTCAGAGCCGCATCCGACAACCGGACGGCGGTGTGACTGTCACTTCTGTGGAACATCGCGACCCCCCGCCACCTTCCCGCCCGCTTGCCTGCCACCATGTGAGCGGACCTCGACTCCGCCGAGAGGGGATCTTTCGATGACTTCCGCACCGCATTCGGGGCCGTTGGACGCGGCCTCCGACCGACCGCACAGCACACGCGTCGGCCCTGCCGTGCTGACCGGGCTGTTCACTGCCATCGACCACGTGGGAGTGGCGGTCAGTGACCTCGAGCAAGCGATCGCCTATTACCGCGACGTATTCGGCATGCCCTTGGTCCACCAAGAGGACAACCCCGACCAAGGCGTCCGTGAGGCAATGATGGGGATCGGTGACTCCGGAAGCTGCGTGCAGCTGCTTGCGCCGCTCACCCCTGACTCGCCCATAGCCAAGTTCCTCGACCGCAGCGGTCCGGGTCTGCAGCAAGTGGCCTATCGAGTCGCCGACATCGACAGCGTGTCGGCCACCTTGCGCGAGCGCGGCGTCCGACTGCTCTATGACGAACCACGTCGGGGCACCGCAGGAGCCCGCATCAACTTCGTTCATCCCAAGGACGCCGGGGGCGTGCTGGTCGAGATCGTCGAGCCGCCAGACTCGCGCGACTCGACGCACTAGAGTCCTCGTCCAGCGACCATCCGACCGACCATCCGACTCGGAGGCCGACGTGCAACCCATCCAGCAGATCGCGGACGCCATCATGTCCGGCACTGCATCCAGCGACGACTTCGCCAACCTTCCGGTGCCCGATCACTACACCGGTGCGCTCCTCCGCCAAGAGGACGAGTCGATGTTCGAGGGGATGCCGACCCGCGACCGCGACCCCCGAAAGGCGCTCAGGGTCGAGGACGTCCCCGTCCCAGAGCTCGGGCCCGGAGAGGCGCTCGTCGCCGTCATGGCGTCCTCGATCAACTACAACCCGGTGTGGTCGAGCATCTTCGAACCAGTCTCGACGTTTGCGTTCCTCAGGCGGTACGGACGCACCTCGCCGTTGGCCAAACGCCATGACCTGCCCTACCACGTGCTGGGCTCTGACCTCTCTGGCGTCGTCCTTCGAACCGGGCCGGGCGTTCATGCATGGAAGCCGGGCGACCGAGTGGTGGCACACTGCGCGTCGGTCGAGCTCGAAAGCCCACTCGGTCACAACGACACGATGCTCGATCCCGAGCAGCGCATCTGGGGATTCGAGACCAACTTCGGCGGCTTGGCACAACTGGCGCTGGTGAAGGCCAACCAGCTGCTCGAGAAGCCGGCGCACCTCACGTGGGAAGAGGCGGCGTGTCCGGGGCTGGTGAACAGCACCGCGTATCGCCAGCTCGTGAGCCGCAACGGTGCTGGCATGAAGCAGGGCGACATCGTCTTGATCTGGGGGTCCAGTGGCGGTCTCGGTTCGTACGCGACGCAGATGGCGCTCAACGGCGGCGCTACTCCCGTGTGCGTCGTGTCCTCGCCTGAGAAGGCCGACATTGTCCGCAGCCTCGGCGCCGAGCTGATCATCGATCGCAACGCCGAGGGCTACCGGTTCTGGAGCGATGAGAACACCCAAGACCAGTCCGAATGGAAGCGCTTCGGTCAGCGGATCCGTGAGCTCACCGGTGGCGACGACGTCGACATCGTCTTCGAGCATCCTGGACGCGAGACGTTCGGTGCCAGCGTCTATGTCGCCCGCAAGGGCGGAACGATCGTCACGTGCGCGTCCACCTCTGGCTTCATGCACGAGTACGACAACCGCTACCTCTGGATGAACCTCAAGCGCATCATCGGTTCACACTTTGCGAACTACCGCGAGGCATGGGAGGCCAACCGACTCATCCAACGGGGAAAGGTGCACCCGACGCTGTCGAAGTCGTTCCCACTCGTAGAGACCGGACAAGCGGCCTTCGAGGTTCACCGCAACGCGCATCAGGGCAAGGTCGGCGTCCTGTGCCTGTCGCCTGAAGAGGGGCTCGGAGTAACCGACCCCGAGCTCCGCGCCAAGCACCTCGAAGGCATCAACCGGTTCCGCGAGAAGTAAACGACGTCGGCGACCTCAGGCGGTATCGACTCGACTCATCAACTGCTCTAGGGCAGCGCTGACTTCCAGTGGTGCCTCGACCGGCGTGAGATGTCCAACGTTCTCGAGCCGCACAAGCTCGACGTCTGTCAGCGCTTCAACCATCTGGTCGGCTTCGGTGGGCGGAGTCAGCACATCTTCTGCTCCGACGATCACCAGCGTCGGCACACTGATCACCTGCAGTGTGTGGAAGGAGTCGGGTCGTCCCGCCATTGCTCTTTGGGCGTAGGCAGCGGACGCGGGCGGCGCGTCGCGTACCCATCCCTGCACCTGCGTGACGACCTCGGGGCGCTCGCGCTTGGTGGTCTCACCCAACAGCTTGGGGAACACCAGCTCGATGAGCGGCTCGGAAGTATGTCCCTGCTCCATCTGGTCCGCCATCGCGCGGCGTCCGGCTGCCCCGTCCGGGTGGTCTGCTGACGCCTTCGTGTCGATCAAAGCAAGGCCCGCGAGTCGGTCGCCATGGCGACGACAGAACGCCATCGCCGCGTAGCCACCCATTGACGTACCGCCGAGGACCACCCGGTCGAGTCCCAGCTGGTCGAGCTCTGCCGCAACGACGTCCGCGTACACGTCAAGACTGGGCTCTCCCTCTGGCACAGCGGTGCCGCCGAACCCCGGCAGGTTCGGCGTGATCAGTCGGCCCGACCAGTGGTGTGCCACGCCGGCATACATCTGCGACTCGAGCGGAAACGCGTGGAGCAAGACCAACGGCGTCATCGGATCCCCTTTACGGGCTGGCGGACAGAGCGACGAACCCAACGAAGAATAGACGTCGCATTACGGCGTTTCCTCGGGGTCTGACCGCCATTCTTCCGGAAGATCTACCTGGGTGCCCAACGCAGCAGACGCCACTGCGTTCAGGGCTGTCCGCACATACTTCTCGCCTACCCACAGGTGCTTACAACCAGTGATCCCAATCACGCGCGCTTGAGGCACGGCAGAGAAGCGCTGCAGCGCTTCTCTGGGGCGCACGGAGTCGTCCAGCTCGGGTACGAGCACGGTCATTGGAATCGGCTTGGCACCGGGTTCGACCGGTTCAGCCCATGCAGCGACCTCGGCGTCGGACGTGTGACGCAGTGGCGGCGACAAGAGCACCACCGCGTCGACACCACTTTGACGGGCGTACTTGAGGACGAGGTCGGTGCCGAATGACCAACCCAAGACGATGAGTGGCGGACGGCCGAGGGCGCGTCCCGCCGCAAGTGCAGCATCGACGTCGAACCGTTCACCGCGAGCTTCGTCGAACACTCCTTCGCTCGTCCCTTGAGCAGACGTAGTCCCGCGAGTGTTGAACCGAAGTACTGCCATATCGGCGAGCGCGGGCAAACGAAGAGCAGCTTTGCGAATGACGTGCGAGTCCATGAACCCGCCTGCGGTGGGCAAGGGATGAAAGGTCACCAAGGTTGCGCGAGGCTCCGCGTCCAGCGGCAGCGCCCACTCCCCCACCAACGACAGCCCGTCGGCGGTGTGCAGCGTGATCGGCTCACGCCGAGCGGGCAGCTCGGTGTTGGCGCGGATCTCCACGCTCATCGCGGTCCGCGTCGGTCGCGGGCGTTCCAGCACGCCGTGTGCCAATGCCGGCGGTGGTCGATGCCTTCGCCGGTGATCGCTGACTCAGGCCACACCACGGTGTGAGGGGTCGCAGGTGGAATCAGCTGGTCGCAACCGGGGCAACGATACGACCGCGTTGACGACGAGCCGCGGATCGGACGTACCACCCACGGCTCGCCCTGCCAGTCAACGACCGTCTCTATCGGCACCGGTGCGCGTGGTGTCTCCTGCACCTTCTTCTTACGCTGGCGGCGACGGGCCATGGCGTCCTCGACCTGTCGACAGGCGTTACGCGTAGACCCGGAAGCCTCGCCCGGACTTCCGGCCGAGGTAGCCGGCCGTGACGAGATGCTCGAGTAGCGGAGCCGGTGCGAAACCGGGCTCTCGGAACTCCAGGTAGAGCGTGCGCTGAATCGCGAGCGCCACGTCGAGACCTACCACGTCCAGAAGCTCGAACGGCCCCATTGGGTAGCCACATCCGACTTTCATCGCGTTGTCGATGTCATCAGCCGTCGCGTAGTGAGCCTCCAGCATTTTGACTGCGTCGTTGAGATAGGGGAACAACAGCGCATTGACGATGAAGCCAGCACGGTCGCTGCAGGTCACCGGATGCTTGCCGATCTTCGTGCACAGCTCGCGCATGGTGTCGACCACTTCCGGCGAGGTGTTGATCGTGTGCACGACCTCGACCAGCTTCATGACCGGCGCCGGATTGAAGAAGTGCAAGCCGATGACGTCCCGCATGCGCGACGTCGCGGCTGCCACGTCGACGATCGCAAGGCTGGACGTCGTGGTCGCCATGATGGCCCCAGGCTTGGCGATCTCGTCGAGCGTCGCAAAGATCGCCTGTTTCACTGACAGCTCTTCGACAGTGGCTTCCACAAAGAGGTCGCAGTCGGAAAGGTCATCGAACGATGTGCTTCCGGTGAACCGACCCAGAGCCGCGTCTCGCTCTTGCTCAGAGATCTTGCCTCGCACGACCGCTTTCTCGAGCGACCGTTCGATTGACGAGCGTGCTTTGGCGATCTGTTCCGTGCCGCGCGCACGGAGCACTACATCGAGGCCCGACTTCGCGAGCACCTCGGCGATGCCGACCGCCATGGTTCCCGAACCCACGACGCCAACCCGCTGTATCGGTCGTACCGCGACGTCGTCGCCGTTCTCAATGGGCGTGTGAGCGTCTGGGACTACAACCGGTGAGTCAGGTGTCTCGTACGTGTAGAAACCGCGTCCGGTTTTGCGGCCCTTGACTCCAGCGGTGACCATCTGCTTGATGAGGGGACTCGGTGCATGCAGCCGGTCGCGGGTCTGCTTGTACATCGTTTCGAGGATCTCGTAGGCCGTGTCGAGACCAATCAAATCGAGCAAGGCCAGCGGACCCATGGGAAGCCCGCACCCGAGCCGCATCGCAGCGTCGATGTCTTCACGCGATGCGTAGCGCTGATCAAACATCGACACGGCGTGGTTGAGGTAGCCGAAAAGCAAGGCATTGGCGATGAATCCGGCCTTGTCACCCACCACCACCGGCACCTTGCCGAGACGTTCGGTGAGCGCCTTCACGTCGTCAATGACCTCGACGTCGGTGACGACCGTGCGGATCACCTCAACCAGCTTGAGCACTGGCGCAGGGTTGAAGAAATGCATGCCGACAACCTGCGCGGGCCGGTGGGTGGCGACCGAGATCTCAGTGACCGATAGCGACGACGTGTTCGTCGCGAGGATGGCGTCCGGCGCGGTGATTCGGTCAAGCTCGGTGAAGATCTTCTGCTTCAGCTCGAGGTGTTCCGGAACGGCCTCGACGACCAGGTGACAGTCCGCAAGATCTTCCATCGATGTGGTGAAGGTGATCCGGTCGAAGATCGCCTGTCGTTCTTCTTCGGTGAGCTTGCCGCGCTTGACCGCGCGGTTCGTGGACGCCTCGACGTGCCCGATCCCTCGAGTCACTCCGATGTCATCGCGCTCGACTGCAACGACTTCCAGCCCACTACGGGCGAAGACCTCGGAAATTCCCGCGCCCATCGTGCCGAGGCCGACGACCCCAACCCGGGTGAACTCACGCGACATGACCACTCCCTGACCACCGACCAACCACCAGCTCCGGCGTCCACCGGGCCAGGGTCGATCCTCTCACCAGCGGCCACATGACCCCCAGCCGGTCGACTGTCTTCGCAGGTCGACTTTGTACTGGATCGGCTCAGGATGACGCACCGTAGCGCGCAATGACGTCACGCCAAGCCAGCTGGGATGGCCTGTCGAGCAACCGGAACTCTCCGCCGACCACTGAGTCGAAGTAGACGACGAACTCTGCGCCCTCGTTCGCCAAGTACTGTCCGGCGTCCAGCAGCCATTGAGCACGCAGCTCACCGCTCGAATCAACCGGCGCCTTGACCGATCCCGTCTCGGCTATACCCCAACGGACACCGAGGCTGCGCGAAGTGGAGATCGCAGAGGCATACAGATCCTCCGGCGACTCGTACGCCTGACTCGTTGAGGGCTCGCTGTAGCAGTCCCATGCGATGGTCTCGACGACGTCAGTCCCTGGGAAATAGTCCGCGACGGATCGTCCAGAGCTTGGGTCGAGGGTCCAGCACATGAGCACGATGCTGTTGTGGAGGTGGGGGTTGTCGGCTGCGTTGGCGATTGCCGCGATGTGTTTGTACGCAGCACGCCACTGTTCGGCCGTGAAGTCGCCGTGCTCCACGTTGTTCTCTGGCTCGTGGTAGTACGTCCACCAGATATCGCGGTCGCGAGGCGCGTCCGCGAACCACTGCTTCAGACGCTGGTCATCAGCTCCAGACAGGATCCGATTGGGTTGAGCCTTGAACGAAACGACCAACGAGGTGTCCACTGCACTTGTCACGTTTTTCCACGGTTGGGGCATACCGGGGTAGAAAACGCGTACGACCTCAAGCCCTCCGTACCTGTCATCGGACCGCTGCACAGCTGAATGCCAGGAGGACGAACCCCGGTAGACACTGGCGCCGAACTGCGTGGTGCCGGAGCCCGTCGTCGAGTGCATTACCGACAGCGCCATCAGGACACCAGACGCCAGTAGGCGCACGGGGCGTCTATATCGGCGGCTTGGCCTCACGCTAGAGGGGACAGAAGGCGATCCGAGCGCGGTACTCGCCAGCGAAGCGCGTCCCGTCACTGCCCACCCATAGTCCAGAACTGGTCGCCAAGAGGTCCTTCCCCCCTACTCCACGAGTCTTGCCAGGGTTCCATGAGAGCGCAGTTCCCCGCACCGGGTCAATCGCCCCGATACCTTGCCGAGAAACCGCGCCCGGGCCGGCACTGTCAGTGCCGAAGGGATTGTCCAGCCACCGCTGGTGGCCCTGCACGTAGACGGCCGCTCCGGTCACTGCCACAGAGTGGAGTGTGTCGCCCCCCGTGTAGTTGATCCAGGTCGGTCGGGTCGGCGACGCGATTCCCGTCTCGAACCTGGCGGCGGCGTCGCAGAGGTCGCGTCCAACGCCACCGGACTTGGGAACGTACCCGGTGGACACGATGACGAAGTAGGAGCCGTCCGGCGAGAAGTCGACGTCACGCAGGTAGGCAGGAAGGCTGCTCGCTTGGCAGAAGTTCTGCAGTGGTTGGTAGTACCACGGGTCCAAGGTTGCCTGGGTAGTCCCGAGATCGAGCATGAACGCTTGCCAACGCGTTGAGCCATTGACAGCCGTGAAGTTTCCGATCGCCATCAAGCGGGTGCCGGCCGGGTTCACCGCGAACCGGTAGACCTTGGTGGGTCCGGAGTTGTCAGCTACACGACCGGTGATCGGCAGATTGATGTAGCCAGTATTGGCGCCAGTAACCGGGTCGAGCGCCGCAAGCCGGTCTTGGAAGCTGCCCCCAACAATGAGCCGCCCGTTGACCAGACGGATCTCGGTGACGTTGCCCCACTTGATGACCGGCTGAAAGGTCTTGTCGATCTGACCGGTCTGGGCGTCCAGCGTCACCAGTCCCCGACGCGCAACCCCGTTGACCGTTGTGAAGTCGCCGCCGACGTAGACGGACGAGCCGCTCGCCTCGATGGCCCACACCGTTCCGTTGATCACAGGGGCGAACGAAGTCATCGCACCAGTGGTTGCACTGAACGCCATGATGTTGTTGCGCTGGTACGACGTGGTCCGCGAGGCGTCCGTGACCGTGCGAAACTCACCACCGGCGTACATCGTGCCGCCGAGTTGCTTCAAGGCGTGCACAGCTGGTGCGGACACCGCTCCGTCCGCTTCGACATTCGGCGTGAAGTTGGCAGGATTCGCACTCACAACAGAACTCTGTGCCAGCGAGGCTTCGGCTGCTTCGAGAGGCAATGCCATCGACGCAGCTAGACCGGTCAACAGGGTCAACACGGTCAGCCTCGTCCGGTATTTGGTCATATCAAGATCTCCCCGTGAAATCACTTGGCGCTGGATCCATCCCCACATGTCCCAGTTCATATCCCACTTCTGTGGGGATCCAAACCACAAACGGGCCTGTAGCGGGGACTTCGTGGTTTCCGGCGCGCCGGGTCGCTTGATCGAAAGGCTATGCCTCGGCCCCTATACCCTCCGTCGAATGATCGGTAACCGCGACTTCCGCCGGCTCTGGATCGGCGAGACGATCAGTCAGGTCGGCTCGCAGCTGTCGATCGTCGCCCTGCCGGTACTAGCCGTCGAGACGTTGCAAGCAAATGCGGGCCAGATGGGCGTGCTGACTGCGTGCGAGACGCTGGCCTTCCTTATTGTCGGTCTACCGGCTGGTGCCTGGGTCGATCGCTGGCACAAACGGCGTGTTCTGATCACGAACGACTTGATCAGGGTGCTTCTCTATGGCTGGGTTCCGGTTGCTTGGTGGCTCGGGATCCTCACGCTCTGGCAGTTGTTCGCCGTGGCGACGTTGGTCGGAATCTGCACCGTCTTTTTCGACGTTGCCTACCAGAGCTACTTGCCGCATCTCGTCGAGGGCGAGCAGCTCGTTTCTGGCAACTCTCGGCTGCAAGCCAGCGAGTCCGTGGCGCAAGTGGCCGGCCCCGCCGTCGCCGGTGGATTGCTGCACGTGATGTCAGCGCCAATCGTCGTCGCCATCGACGCAGTCAGCTTCCTAGCGTCAGCGCTGTTTGTCAGCCGCATACGGCAGCGTGAGACTCCCCCTGCACGACACGAGCGCCGGCCACTGCGCATTGAGATCGCTGAGGGTTTGGGATTTGTTGTCAGGCACAGCCTCCTGCGGCGCATCGTCGCGTGTACATCGCTGGGCAACCTGTTCGGAAGTATGACGGCGGCGCTGTTCGTGCTCTTTGTTCTTCGTGACCTTGGGCTTTCTACTGGCTTTGTTGGAGTCCTCTTCTCTGCGTCGGCGGTGGGAGGCCTCATCGGAGCGCTTGCCAGCGGATCCGTCGCCAACCTGCTCGGTCCGGGCCGAACGATTCCGGTGAGTGCCCTCTTGATGGCTCCTGCTTTGGCTCTTACGCCCCTATCGTCGCTTGCCTCGGGCGCATGGACGGTTGTCCTCCTTATCGGTGGAGGGGCGATGTACTTCGCGGTGGTCGTCATCTACAACATCACCCAGGTGA
>JBJMHG010000044.1:0-3923 GCA_045807485.1 Actinomycetes bacterium | reverse complement strand
TACCAAGTAGCCAGCCCGGGTATTGGCTCGAAGGAAGAACTCACGTCGAAAAGCGGTAGGAGGCATGAGCACCGACGGATTTCGGCTTCGTGCCGACCTGGACTACGTGTTACCACTGCGGTGGGAAGACGACAGCGGCCTGGATGAGCTGACGAGTTACCTCAGTCGGTTGTCTCGCCACGTTCGTCGAGTGATCATCGTTGACTCGTCTCCCGCACAACTTCGCGCGGCACACCAGACGGCTTGGAACGGCATGGTTGATCATGTCCTATTCACCCCTGCGGGCACGAGTAACGGCAAGGTCGATGCTGTGCACCGAGGACTGGACCGGGTGTCCGCTCCCCTAGTGGTCGTGGCCGACGACGATGTTCGATGGAGTCGCGAAGGCCTGGTAAACGCTGTCGCGCTCCTACGTGACGCAGATCTCGTTTCCCCTCAGAACTACTTCGAGCCAGCTCCGTGGCATGCACAGTGGGACACCGGGCGGACCTTGTTCAACAGGTCATTCGGTCACGACTACCCGGGAACGTTCGTTCTTCGGCGTTCCGCGTTCGACGAGACCGGAGGGTACGACGCAGACGTCCTGTTCGAGAATCTTGAGTTGCTGAGGACATTTGAAGCAAGCCGCCTTCGAGTACTTCATGCACCCGAGCTCATGGTGCGGCGTTTGCCATCCAGCACATCAAAGTTTCGAGCGCAGCGCGTCCGTCAGGCTTACGACGACTTCGCTCAGCCCATCCGCGCGGGTGGTTTCTTGGCGATCGTCCCCGCTTTTCTCGCGCTCGGGATGAGCCAACCGCTTGTCGCTACGGCCGTTGCGCCTCTCAGCGCAGTGCTTCTGGTCCTTCTCGCCGAACGTGGACGACGTTTACGCGACGGGCATCGGACGTGGCCGTGGTGGTACACACTTTGGACGCCGATCTGGACGATCGAGCGGGCACTCTGCATCTGGGTTGCGGTGGCCTGGTGGCTATCCGGTGGAGTTCCTTACGCGGGTGCACGGCTCAAAGTCGCAGCCCACTCAAAACGCGCGCTTGAGCGGCGACAGCTCACGACGCCCCAGAAGTTAACCCATGCTTGAAGGCTGGAGGCCATGCTCCTTGGTCAGCATGCGCAGCAGCTCATGGCATTGCTCAGCACGCCGAGCGTCTTCATCACGAACCTGACTCACGAACTGAGCGACGTCATCGTGACCCTCAGCATCACGGAGGAACTTGTCATATACCTCGGCGCCCTTGAGAGCGTGGTACTGGATTGACACCAGGTCGTAAACGATGTCATCGGCTGGTGTGTGCGAGGTTCCCATCACGACTCCAAACTTGATCTTTCCTGGACGGTCACTCAGGTTGTTACCCGACGGTGCGAACGGCAAACCGATTGCTGCGCTGCGGCGCCTCACGGAGCCCCTTAACGTTTGGAGAGTGATGGCTGCGTCCGAGACCAATCCCTCCCTGGTCATTGCGCCGATGTTGGCAATACGTCCACGAAAGGAATCAGCCTCCGAAACCGTCCCGCAGGAGTTGGGCAAAGACTGGATCTACGAGCCAAAGCTGGATGGCTTTCGCTGCCTCATGCACGTCCTTGACGGCTCAGTGATCCTGCGCTCGCGCACCGGCAATGACATCACCGGAAGATTTGCGGCAACTCCGCTTCCGGACGTCGACGGCCCGGTGGCGATAACACCGTCGGTCATCGACGGTGAGTTGATCGCACTCGACGATGCTGGCCGCCCTTCGTTCAATCGAGTGCAGCAAGTAAACGGACGTCCGAGCGACCCGGCGGCGACCTTCATAGCCTTCGACCTGATCTACCATCCGCAGCTGCACGACGTCAGGGAAGAGCCGTGGACTGCACGCCGCTCGTTGCTGGAGGAGTTGCAGCCCTCGGGCCTCACCCTGACTCCGTACTCCTCATCCATCGGTGCTTTGTGGAAGGTGGTCGTCGCGCAAAACCTCGAGGGAGTGATCGCTAAACGAATGAACTCTCGCTACCGGTCGGGACGTACCGGCGACTGGATCAAACTGAAACGTCAACGGTCGCTGTCCGCTCTGGTAACGGCCTTCAACACCGGAGAAGGCTCTCGCGCGGGTACCTTCGGCTCCCTCGCTATGGCGCTCTTTGACTCTTCAGGAGATCTGGTCCCAATTGGTGATGTCGGGACCGGGTTCAGCCAAGCGGACCTCGAGGCAGTCCACGCCCTCGATCCGCCGTTCGTCATCGAAGTGCAGTATCAGGAGTGGACCGGGACTGCGCTGAGGATGCCCGTGTTCAAGGGCGTCCGCCAAGACGTGCCACCCAAAGACTGCACCCTTGCGGCGCAACTGCCTGAGACATCTGGACCCTGATACCAATCGCAACTCGGGGTGCCGGCTCGTACCGTCCCCGCTGCGACTTGCGCCCACCCGCGGTAACTTGAAGGTTCAGGTATCTGCTCGGGTGACCAGGAGGATTGATGGCCGACGACCGTCCGATTGTGGCAGTGCTCGGCGCCAGTGGAGCGCAAGGAAGCAGCGTCGTACGCGCACTGCAGGATCAGGGCAAGTTCCAGATCCGGGCTTTGACTCGGCGTCCGGACGCCTACCCCGGCCCCGCTCTAGAAGTCGTCGGAGCTGATCTGAAAGACCCTGCGAGCCTTCAGGCCGCCTTCGACGGCGCGCACGGCGTCTTCGCCGTCACAAACTTCTGGGAGCCTGGCGCCGATGAGGTCTCGCAGGGCAGGAACGCCGTCGAGGCGGCGGCCAAAGCGGGAGTCGAGCATTACGTGTGGTCGACGTTGCCGGACGTCGAGGCGCTCAGCAATGGCCGGTATGACGTCGCCCACTTCACCAGCAAAGGGAAGGTCGACCAGTTCGTCCGCGAGGCCGGATTCCCCGCCTACACGTTCGTCGAACCACCGTTTTACTTCGAGAATCTCATCCAGAACATGCCGCCGCAGCCGCTGCCCGATGGGCGTACTGGTTGGGCATTGCCTTTGGCTGCTGACGAGCGAGTGGTGCACATGGGTTCCGTCGAGGACGTCGGTAGCGTCGTCGCCGGAGCTCTCGCGAACGCCGAACTCGTCGGGTCCGGTTCGTACCTCTCGTCGGCCGCCGCCCTGATGAGCTTCGGTGACGTGGTCGAGACCCTGAACGCGCAGGGACATTCTCTCGCGTTGTTGCAAGTACCGGACGACGTGTTCGCAGGCTTCTTCCCCGGTGCAGCGGAGATAGCGCAAATGATGGGCTACTGGCGGGAATTCACCTACCTGGGTCCCACCGGTGACGAGGCCATCGCCTTGGCTCGAAAGGTGAGCACCTCAGCACCCACCGACTTTGCCACGTGGGCTAGGCAGCACATGCCGGCCTGACGCCTTCCCGTCCGACGGAGCCTTTCATCGTTAGGGCGAGCGGTGTAGCCGTGCTCAAACTGCGAGATGGTTTGAACTCTCTTACTCTTCAAGACAGTGCAAACGTTTCTTCCCTATGCCAGCATGAGGAAAAGCGCTGATTCACTCGATGACCGTCGCTTGGGCAAACAACGAGTGGAGGCGCTGCAGGTTCTCCGCGCTTTGACATGGTCGGGGTACGGCTGGCAGCACCACCCCGCTGTCAAGATGTGGCGCGGTTTTGAGCCCGCCGTGGCTACTTATGGCATCACGATCTGCTCTGCCTGGGTACGGCGGGGACGAGCAGATACCTGTGCTGCGACCATCGCGGTCGATCTACAAACGGCTGGCTTTGGCTCTCCGCTCAAGGAGCACGAACTGGCGGACACTCAGTTACCGCGATGGTGGGGTGACCGGCGGCTGCACTGCAGCCACCAATCAGCGCTGGTGCGCAAAGACCCAGACTTCTACGGTCCAAAGTTCCCCGATGCGGATCCGAACCTCCCCTACTGGTGGCCGGTTTGAGCGTTCCGCCTGCATCCTCACCTTCAGGAGGTCG
>JBJMHG010000043.1:0-11461 GCA_045807485.1 Actinomycetes bacterium | reverse complement strand
AAGACATGGTTGTTGTGCTGGTACAGCCAGTGGGCGTTGCCCCATTGGTCGTCGTAGTTCAGGAAGTCGCGGTAGTTGCCGAGCTGCTCGGTGAAGATCACCGCGCCCTTGCCGCCGAACGCCCTGACGAATCCAGGAAGTTGGTACTTCTTCAGAACCTCTTCGCAGCCTTTGACCTGTCGCTCGCGCAACGTGTCGAGGCGCCGGTAACCGTCCGGAGTCAGAACCTCAGTCAACGCCGCACGGGTAGCCGCCATTGTCAGCGGGTTGCCGTTGAAGGTTCCGACCTGCTCATAGGTTCCGTCAGCGATCAGGCCCATGAGCTCAGGAACGCCACCGATCGCTCCGCACGGAAGTCCTCCCCCCATGGCCTTGGCGATCGCCACGAGGTCGGGGGTCACACCGAACAGCTCGGTGGCGCCACCGGGAGCAAGGCCGAAGCCAGTCTTGACCTCATCGAAAGCGAGATAAGCACCGTGCCTGTGCAGCAGCTCCTTGAGCTCGCCGAGGTATCCGGCAGGCGGAGGAATCAGCCCGATGTTCATCATCACCGGCTCGACGATCATGCCGGCGATCTCGCCCTTGTGAGTGACCAAGGCTCGATCAACGGCTTCGAGGTCTCCGAACGGAACGATGACCGTGAGCTGCGCCATCGGGTCGGGAATCGCATTGCTGGCACGGACTGAGTTCGGCGCGTTGGCCGGGCCGGCTTCCTCGAGTCCGGGATAGACCGACACCTGGGCAGCATCGTGGTGGCCGTGGTAGCTGCCCTCGACCTTGATCACCTTGCTGCGGCCGGTCGCAGTGCGCATCAGATGGAAGGCGTCCATCGTGGCCTCTGTGCCGGAGTTGTTGTAGCGCCAGAGCGGCAGGCCCCAACGGCGACTCAACTCGCCGGCTACCACGATGGCGTCTTCTGTCGGCTGCGCGAAGTGCGTTCCTTTGGTGACGCGATCTTGCACTGCGGCGACGGTCGCAGGGTGGGCATGGCCAGACAAACCGACGCCAAAGCCCCCGTGGAAGTCGGAGTACTCAAAGCCGTCGACGTCCCACATGCGAGAACCCTTGCCGTGGTCGATCCAGACCGCGCACGGTGGTGCTGCCTGCCAGCTGGACGCCACACCGCCGGCAAGAACCGACCGGGCCTCCTCGGTCATCGATTGAGACCGCACCGTACGACCAAGCATGACCTTTTCTTGGTCGGCAATGAGCTGGTCCATCCGGTCAAGGAGTGGGCCGGTCTTGGCGACAGTCGGCGGTGCTGACAAAGACATGTGATGCCTCATCTCTACGAGTGAATCTCTAGGAGTAACGACTCGCTCTGTTCAGATCTGAATGTGGTCGGGTCGGAGATCGCTGCCGCTAAGGCTCAGCCGGGAAGGCCAACGTCGCCATGACGTCCTCAGAGATCATCGCCTTGATACTGGTCGGAACCTCACCGGTGTCGTACGCCTGCGCGACCCACGCGATGAAAGCGTGAACCGACACTTCGTGATACGACGAGAACGGTCCGGGGCGGTAGCCGCGTGACTGCAGCCCTCGCTGAACACTTTCGCAAGCCGTCCAGTCTTGACGGTTGGTGATGTCCCAGAAGTCGACGGCATAGGCAGGGTCGAACCCCGGCTGCGCAAATGCTGCCTCGGGGAACAACCATTGGCACTCAACGAAGGTGCGGTGCGGCGACAGTGGAACCAACCGGTGCACCATCACGTAGTCGGGATGCAGGCTGATCAACAGGTTCGCGCCGACCTGCAAGTACATGGTTCCGGTAACACATTGCTCCGGAATCCCGGGGATGGGGACGCCCTCACTACTGCCATCGAGCGACATGGTCTGCACGCCGTCCCGGAAGTGCACGCTACCGCCGACGTACCAACCGTCGCCAAGCACCGTGGTACCGGTGTCTGGGTCGGCGACCACACAAAGCTCGGGATGCACCGTCGGGCAGTGGAAGCACTCGTGATAGTTCTCGACGATCAGCTTCCAGTTCGCGTCCAAGGTGTAGCTGTGGGTGTCGCCGACCCGCAGCTGAGCCATGTCGAAAGGGTCGAGCCAGCGGTCGATGCCCACGAAGGCGTCCTCGAGCGGCGCGGCGTCCCCGCTGATGTTCGCCATCACATAGCCGTGCCACTCGCGCACCGGCAGCGAGACGAGTGAGTAGTCGGACGGATCGTCGATGTCGTTCTCGTGAGTCGGCGGCACGCCGAACAGATCACCAGAAGTCGTGAACACCCATGCGTGGTAGGGACAGCGGATGAACTTGCCGGACGCCTGGCCGTCGACAGGCAGCAGCTCGTGCGCGCGATGCCTGCAGGTGTTGAAGAAACCGCGCAATATCCCGTCATCGCCCCGAACGACGAGAATGCTTTCGGTTCCTACCTGAAAGGCGCGCCGATCTCCCGGTCGCTCGAAGACATCCGCGCGCCCTAGGCACATCCAGCCGCCTGCCAGCAAATGCTCGAACTCCCAGTCGAGCACCTGCTGAGAGTTGTAGGCAGCAGCTGGAAGCATGCGACCACTGCCCTCGATGGAATGACGCAGCTCAGCAGACGTCATGGGGAGTGGGCCCGACATGGCGCCTCCTTCGGCCGATTCGGTGTCTCGTTCAGTAATGCACAACCGTTCGATCACGATCTAGGCCCTGATTGCCCGAATTGGCACACGCTGGGTGCGGAGGCAGTCCAGAATGGCCGAGCCGGGAGAACCCTTGCCCTTTGAGGTTGCTGCCGACACACTAACTGACCAACCAGTCAGTCAGGAAGATGTTCAACCGCGGAGAACGAGACACCCAACTGAACTTCAGGAGGCAGAGGCATGCCCTTCGACCCCAACGACACCGACCGGCCGCCGGCATCGCGGCCCCAACTAAGGCGTCGCGATGTTCTGCGTGGGGGCGCATTCGTCGCAGCTGGGCTAGGCGCAGCGCCGCTCTTGGCCGCCTGCAACAACGACAGCAGCTCCACCGGTGGGCAAGCCGACAGCTACCCGCTCGCGAGGCCCGACAATCCCGTCGAGCTACCTGTCAGCGACAGCAACCCTCCGATCGAAGACGGCCTCAAGCCTGAGAACGTCGGTGCGTTGAAGGTTCTGAACTACGCCGACTACATGGCCCCGGGTGTCAAGAACGACTTCGGCGAGAAGTACGGCCTCGAGGTGCAGGTGACGCCGTACAACAACTACGACGAGATGCTCACCAAGCTCTCCGCTCCCGGCGCTGCCTTCGACGTTGTGTTCCCTGGCCCGAGTGTGCTCAGCCGCATGGTCTACGGCGACCTGTTGCAGCCGCTGAACCACTCATACATTCCGAACCTCAAGAACGTGTGGCCGGAGTACCAAGACCCTTGGTATGACCTGAAGTCTCGCTACACCGTTCCCTACACCGTTTACACGACAGGCGTGGGTTACCGGGCGGACCGGGTCACAGACCCCTCAGAGGGTTACATGATGGTCTGGAACGCCGACTACAACGGCAAGGTAGGCGTCCTCGACGACGCCGGTGAGTCGCTGGCCATGGCCATGCTGGCCTGGAATATCACCGACGACATCAACACGGACAACCCTGACGATGTGAACGCGGCCAAGGACAAGTTGATCGATCTGATCGACCTGGTCGACGTCAAAATCGACATCACGCAGTACGAGACCCTCGCCACCGGCAAGTTCACCGTGCACCAAGCCTGGTCAGGGGACCTGATCGCCGCTCGCTGGTACCTGCCCAAAGGCACGACCACTGACGTACTGGGCTACTGGCGTCAGGATGACCCGTCGCAGCGGGTGATCGGCAACGACAACATTGCCATCCCGAAGTCCTCACCCAGCCCCGTCCTTGCCCATACGTTCCTGAACTACATCATCGACAACACCGTGTCCGAGAAGAACTTCAACTGGAACGGCTACCAGCCACCCCTGAACAAGCTCAATGCGGACTACCTGATCAAGCAGGGCTACATCAGCGATAACCTCATGTCCGCCGTCGTCGTACCTGAAGACTTCGACAAGGCCCGGCAGTTCTACGAGCAACCGGTCGCAGTCCAGAACATGTGGCTGTCGGCCTTCCAGGAGTTCCAGAGTGGCGGAAGCTGACGTTCTAGCGACGGGTCAAAGCGACCAAGCAGCGCCGCTGAAGAAAGACCGTGCGCGGCTGCTCTGGCCCGTCCTCGCCATCCCCGGCACGTTCTGGCTGATCCTGCTTTTCGTAGTCCCCTTCTACGGGATCATGGCCGTTGCATTCAGCTCTCAGCTGGACATCCTCGGGCAGCCCGTTCCAGCCTGGAATCCGCTGGAGTGGAGCTTCACCGTAATGAGCGACGTGTTCCACCAGTCGCTGGACGGCACCTACCAGTCGGCATGGATACACACGTTCACGTACACAGCCATGGCGATGACGATCTGCATCCTGATCGGCTACCCAGTGGCCTACTACGTGGCCAGGCTTGCCGGTCGTAACCGCGGACTGCTGCTGGCGCTGATCCTCGCGCCCTGGTGGATCAACTACCTCACCCGCATGTTGGCCTGGGTGGGCCTGCTGGGCGACCAGGGATACGTCAATGAGTTCTTGGGCTGGTTCGGCGTCGCCCCCGTCGACTGGCTGGCCGGAAACTGGTACGTCGTGGTGATCGCGATCGCCTACGGATACATCCCGTTCTTCATTGTGCCGCTCTACGCCTACCTCGACCGGATCGACCAACGACTGATCGAGGCGTCCCGCGACCTTGGTGCCAACTCGTTCCGCACCTTCTTCCGGGTCACCCTCCCGCTGAGTCGAATCGGGCTCATCACGTCGATCGTCATCACCGCACTTCCCATGTTCGGTGACTACTACACCAACACGCTGGTCTCGAACTCTCCTGCCACGGTGATGGTGGGCAACTCGATCGAGAAGTCGCTGCAGAGCGGATTCTCTCGCGCCCAAGGAGCGAGTCTGGTGCTGTTGCTGTCTGCGGTCCTGCTGGTGTTCATGGCGTACTACCTGATGCTTACCGTGCGCGCGTCCAAGGAGGCACGATGACCACCGTCGGAGTGGACCTGCCAGCGGCCGCGGCCCGAGATATGTGGGACGAGAAGAAGCGCTACGTGCCGCCGTGGCGCAACCCGTGGCGCCGTCCCTACGTGCTGTCCACCATAACCTGGGTCTACATCCTGTGGAGCCTGGTCCCGGTTCTCATCGCGATCCAGTTCTCGTTCAACAACTCGAGGTCACGCAGCTCGTGGGCGGGGTTTACCACTGACTGGTACTGCTGCGCCGACCCCAGCTCGCCCGCCTACGGTGCCTCGGTCACCCAAGACCCGGCCCTGCTGTTGTCGCTGCGCAACAGCGTCGTCCTCGCGGTCGCCTGCACAGTGGTGGCGATCCCGATTGGGACGGCGCTGGCACTCGGCCTGACCCGCTGGCGCTCGCGCACCAGCAACGTGGCCAACGGCATCTCGCTGTTCCCACTGGTGACGCCTGAGTTGGTCTTGGGGTCTGCGCTCTACCTCGTGATCATCACGTTGTACTCACAGATCGGGCTCGGCTTCAAGGCGTTGCTCTTGGGCCACGTCACGTTCTCGATCTCGTTCATCTTGGTGATCGTGAGATCTCGATTGGTCAGCATCGGGTCGGAGTATGAAACTGCGGCTCAAGACCTCGGTGCCACCCGCATGCAGGCGATCCGCACCATCTTGCTGCCGATGTTGGTTCCGGCGATCTTCGCGTCCGCAATGATCACGTTCGCCGCATCGCTCGACGACTTCGTGGTGAGCAACTTCCTCTACGGGGACGCCGGTCATATCACCGTGCCGATCCTGCTTTACAGCGCCGTCAAAGCCTCACCATCCCCTGCGCTCAACGCGCTTGCCACCCTCTTGCTGGTAGGCACGATGGCTGCGCTGCTGCTCGCCTACCTCTTCCTGCGCTTCCGGAATCGCGGCGACGGTGGCTCGGCACTGGATGACCTGGCCGGCGTGGAGATGTAAGCACTGCGTGGGATGTAAGGCACGGAACTAACGTGGCTGCAGCACACCCTGAGCGTCATCGCTCCACGCGAGGTCTCCGGAAGACTCCAGCACGCGCAGTGAGTCCGAGGACATGCGGACCCGGCAGGGGTCACCGGACGCCCAAGGCTCTTCGTGCACCGCGTTGGTGACGAGTGACTGGACGAGCGAACCCTGCGGCAGTCGCACAAACACCTGCGACGTAGAGCCGAGGTAGACCACGCGCTCGACCATCCCCGGTAGCCGGTTGTCGCCGGTGCGGTCACCCTCTTCCAGGTGCAGGCTCTCCGGCCGGATCACTGCGCGTCCTGGGCCAGAGGCATGACCTGCTGGAATCTGGGCGTCCAACGTGAAGTCGCCGAGCTTCACCGGGCCGACGCCACCCGCAGCGCCGATGATGTCGACGTCGAGCAAGTTGGCGACCCCGAGGAAGTCGGCCACGAACTCGCTCTTCGGGAACTGGTAGATGTCGCGCGGGGCGCCGAGCTGCATGATCCTGCCCTTGCTCATGACGGCCAGGCGGTCAGACATCTCGAGGGCTTCTTCTTGGTCGTGGGTCACGAACACGAACGTGATGCCGACGCGGCGCTGCAACTCAGTCAGTTGGGCTCTCAGACTGTGGCGGAGCTTGGCGTCAAGGGCCCCCAGCGGCTCGTCGAGCAGCAGCACGGACGGCTCGAGCACCAGGGCACGGGCCAGGGCGATCCGCTGCTGTTGTCCACCGGAGAGCTGGTTCGGGCGGCGCTGGGCGTACTCGGTCATTTCGACAAGCTCGAGTGCGGCGTCCACCTTGGGTTTGCGGTCCGCCTTGGGCACGTGGGCCCAGCGCAGTCCGTACTCGACGTTCTTCCAGACGTCCATGTGCGGGAAGAGCGCGTAGCTCTGGAAGACGGTGTTGACCGGCCGCTTGTGTGGCGGCGTCTGCGCCACGTCCACGCCGTCGATCAGGATCTGGCCAGCGGTTGGCTGCTCGAAGCCAGCGAGCATGCGCAACGTCGTGGTCTTGCCGCAGCCGGAGGGCCCCAGCAACGAGAAGAACTCTCCAGACGCGATCTCTACGTCGATGCCGTCGACCGCGATGGAGCCGCCTTCGAACTCCTTGCGCAGTCCGCGAATTGCGATGGAACCGCCGCCTGCTCCAGGGGCTGTGGATTGTGCCGCTTCAGTCATGCGGGTGAGTGTATGACCCCTTCAGTAGCCGAGTCAGCAGACTGACTGAGTATTCAGTAAGAAATCCCCCATGCTCTGCGGATCGGCCGCTAGGTTAGCGCCGTGACACGAGGCACGTCGGCGCGCACCACTCGCCAAGCGCAGGTTGAACAGCGCCGTGCTGAGCTGCTGGAAGCCGCACGGCAGGTCGTCCTGGAACGCGGACTCTCGAACACCCGGGTCGCCGACGTCGCCGCCGCCACTCAGGTCAGCGGCGGGCTGATCCACTACCACTTCGCCACCAAGGACGTCCTGCTCACCGAGATGCTCCGCCACGAGGCCGAGCGCGACATCGCCAAGGCCCGGCGCATGGCGTCCGGCAGCGGTGACGTGCTCAAACGGCTCGATCGCGTCATGCGCGAGTTCGTTCCGGCGTCCCGCAACGACCAGACCTGGGTGCTCTGGATCGATGCCTGGGGCGCAGGGCTGCGCGACGAGGCGTTGCGGGCCATCAGCGAAGAGCTAGACGCTGCGTGGAACGACATGCTGCTGACCGTCATCACCGACGGCGTGACGTCTGGGGAGTTCAAGACCGACGACCCCCGCGGGGCGGCTGACCGACTTGGCGCACTGCTCGACGGCCTCGGCGTCCGGGTCACCCTGCAGCGGCCGGGCATGACTCGCAAGCACATGATCGAGCACGCCCGAGTGGCCGCCGAGCTCGAACTCGGCCTCGAGGCCGGGTCGCTCGCGGCTGCATCCCTCTGACCGACCTTTCGAAGGGACGCTGTGTTCGCCGCGACCGTTACGTCGTTCGACCCCGACCGACCCCTGCGCGGGTTGATGCTCGGAGACCGCCCGGAACCGTCCGTAGAGGACGCCGACTGGTCGGTTGTCACCGTCAGGGCTACGGCGCTGAACCACCACGACCTTTGGTCTCTGAAGGGCGTGGGGCTGCGCGAGGAGCAGTTGCCGATGATCCTGGGCACCGACGCCGCAGGGATCGACGCGGACGGGAACGCGGTTGTCGTTCACGCCGTGATCGGTGACCCGTCACGCGGCGGCGGTGATGAGACCTTCGACCCGAAGCGCTCGCTCCTGTCAGAGGTGTACAACGGCACGCTCGCCGAGCGTGTGGCCGTGCCGAGGCACAACCTCGTGGCCAAGCCGGCGAGCTACTCATTCGAGCAGGCGGCCTGCCTTCCGACGGCGTGGCTCACCGCTTTCCGGATGCTGACCACTCGGGGTCAGTTGCAGCGCGGAGAGACCGTGCTCGTGCAGGGTGCCGGCGGAGGGGTGTCGACGGCCTTGATCCCGCTGGCCAAGGCCATGGGGCTGCGGGTATGGGTGACGAGCCGCGATGCAACCAAGCGCGAACAGGCAAGCACGTTGGGGGCAGACGAGGTCTTCGACGCCGGAGTTCGACTGCCGGAACGAGTCGACGCCGTGATGGAGTCGGTCGGCGCTGCGACGTGGTCGCACTCACTGAAGTCGCTCCGACCCGGCGGACGCGTCGTGGTGTGCGGTGCGACGTCCGGACCAAATCCTCCCGCCGATCTGGCTCGGGTGTTCTTCCTGCAGCTGTCGGTCATCGGTTCGACAATGGGTACCCGTGACGAGCTCGAGAAGTTGTTGCGGTTCTGCGACGAACACTCCCTCGTCCCGCTGATCGACCAGACCTACCCCTTGGCCGAAGCCGACCAAGCCCTCGCTCGCCTGGAGTCTGGCCAAGCCTTCGGCAAAGTTGTCGTCACAGCCTGAATACCGCACGGCCTGAAGACCGCACAGCCCCGCGGGGTGTCATTCGGCGTGGAAACGAACCCGGTGGCGTTGTTCTCGGTATGCCCACATGGTTTGGCCGATTCCGGCGACCAGGAGCGCCACCAGCAGGGTGACCGACTGATACGCCTCGAGGAAGGTGCCGACCGGGATCAGGCACACCAGCAAGATGGCCAACCCAAGCCGCCAGCGGTTCACTCCTCCGACGATGCGCAACCGGGCGGCGATGTGGCCGAACAGGTAGAGCGCCGTACCGCCGAAGAGTCCGAGTGAGGCGATCACGGCAAGCGGCTGACGGACGTCCAACAGCGCCATCTTCAGACCGAGTGCTACCAGGACCACACCCAGAACCATGAAGAAGTGGATGTAGCTGTAGACGTCCCTCGCCATGGCGTTGCGCGCGGCACCTTCCACTCGGCGCAGCGCAAGCTCGGCGGCCCGCGACACGACGTCGAAGTAGATCCACCAAAGGCATGCCACAACAGTCAGGCCCAGGACACTGGCGCCAACGACCGTGAATGTCTTGGGCTGTTCACTCGCCGACACACCGACTGCCACGAGCGACTCGCCAAGGGCGATGATGATGATCAGGCCGTGGCGTTCGGCGAAGTGTCCCGGGCGGACGTACCAGCCCTGGGTTCCTGATACCAAAGGAGCCGCCAGGGTCAGGAAGATGGCGAAGGTCCACAGCGTCGCACGCGCTACGCCGGCGTCGAGAAAGCCAGCGATGACGATCAGCACCGGTGCAGCCAGCACGCCTGGGACGAGCAAGACAACCGCACGATGCATCTCGGGACGTTCCTTCGTCGCCACGAAGTACAAGACGGCAAACAACGCAGTGACGGTGAAGCATGCGAATCCGAACATGACGCCGTTACCACTGAATGCTTTCGGAATGGCCAGCCCCATGATTAGTCCTGCAGCCATGGCTGCGAACACGACGATCCGGGCTGGAATGAGATCGTCCACCTTGACCGAATTGGTCAGCCAGCTGTAGCCGACCCATGCCCACCACACCACGAGCAGCAGGGCCGTACCTCGAAGCAGGCCCGTCCACGTGAGGTCGTGAGCCATCAACGAGGTCACTTGCGTGAATGCGAAGACAAACACCAGGTCGAAGAAGAGCTCAAGCGGTGAGACGGTGTATTCGTCGTCCTCAGGAGGTTCATGCGTGTGGTCTGAGGCGCTGTTTCGACTGGACACGGACACATTCTGCAAGATGGCGCCTCGATACGCTGCTTCGATGAGCACAGGGCAGAACGAGGGACATGGGACTGCCGTCGGAAGCACGGCCGCCCCGTTGGACGCCGCACTCGGCCTGACACGTGACCTCGACGACGGTGACTGGGCCGTACTTCGATTCGAACCGAGCGATTTAGCCATCGGTGCCACCGAGCCTGTGACCTACTTGCACGGTGGGGCGCTGGCTACTTGCATCGACACCGCGGCTTGGGAGGCGATCGTGCGAGTCAGTACTGATGCATGGGTGGTTGCCGACATGCGTATCGACTTCATGAAGCTCGCGCGCAACGAGACACACCGCGTCAGATCCACGGCGCGCAAGATCGGACGCGGACAGGCTGTTGCCGATGTCGAGATCGCGTCCTGGGACGACCCATCTCGCGTAGTCGCGCTTGGACGCGTGATGCTGGCGAAGGTTGGCTGACGTGACTCGCGAGCGCTACACGCATGGCCACCACGAAAGTGTGCTGAGATCACACACCTGGCGGACGATTGCGAACTCCGCTGCCTACCTTGAGCCGCACCTCGACGTAGGCCTGCGCATCTTGGACGTCGGATGCGGCCCTGGCACGATCACAGCAGAGTTCGCTGATCGCGTCGGGCCAGATGGCTCAGTGGTCGGCATAGACGCATCGCCGGATATCGTCGCGCTTGCAACAAGAACTCAGCCACGCGACAACGTGACATTTTCCGTCGGCGACGTGTACGCACTCGCCGCCGACGACAACAGCTTCGACATCGTTCATGCCCATCAGGTGATGCAGCACCTCGCAGATCCGGTCGCGGCGCTGCGCGAGATGCGTCGGGTATGCAGGCCAGGCGGCATCGTGGCTGCTCGCGACGCGGACTACAGCGGGTCTGCCTGGTATCCGGAGAGCGAAGGGCTCTCTGACTGGCTGGACCTGTCGCTTACCGTCGGTCGTGCCAACCAAGGCGAGCCAAACGCGGGACGCCGGCTGCTGGCGTGGGCGCACGCCGCCGGGTTTAGCGAAGTCACGCCGAGCGCCAGCGCCTGGTGTTTCGCTACCCCCGAAGAGCGGGAGTGGTGGGCCTCGCTCTGGGCTGACCGAGTCCTCAAGTCGTCGCTCGCCGAGCAGGCAGTGCGAGAGGGTCACGCCTCGCCCGCACGCCTAGAGCGCATCGCGAACGCCTGGCACGAGTGGGAGTCCCACCCCGACGCATGGTTCACCGCGCTGCACGGGGAGATCCTGGCAGTGGCATGAGCGAGGCCATGGCGAGCCAGCGGCAAGGAGTCACGGTGACGCCGGCCTGGATCTTGCACGTCGACCTCGACCAGTTCATCGCCGCGGTCGAGATC
>JBJMHG010000042.1:0-13023 GCA_045807485.1 Actinomycetes bacterium | reverse complement strand
TCGATCGGAGAATGCGCAAAGAAGGTCTCGACATCACACTGGCTCGAGTGCTTCAACAGCCGTGAGGTGGAGTACGCATTGAGCGGCCTCGCGATCACGATTCTGGCAGATGCACCTATCGACGTCGGGCGCGACGAGGCTCGCGACCTGGCACACCGGGAGCTCGCCCAGAAGGTCTATGTCGATGCCCAGCCCTCATGGTGGGAGCGCGCCAGCACCTGGGCCTGGGACCACTTCAACGAGCTCCTCGACAAAGCCGGGGGCGCGCTCGGGGGTGCCGGTTGGCTGTTCGTCCTGGCCCTCGTCGTCGTGGCCATCGTGGTGGTGATTGCCTGGAGAACCGGTTCTCTCGAGCGTCGGCACCGCGGCTCCTCGACGCCCGTATTCGGCGACCAGCTCACGTCAGCATCCGAACACCGCCGTCAGGCCGAGCTCGCCGCCGGAAGGGGCGACTGGAACACGGCGGTCATCGAGTCCTTCCGCGAACTGGTCAGAGACTTGGAGGAACGCGGCGCGCTCGACCCCCGACCCGGACGAACAGCGGATGAGGCTGCCCGCGAGGCCGGAAGCCTGTTCCCCGATGCGGGAGCCGAACTGTTGGACGCCGCCAGCACCTTCGACGAGGTCGCCTACAGCGACAGAGCCGGAACCTCGGAGGGGTATCACCTGGTCCATCGGGTCGCTACCGGCCTTCGCATGCGAAAGCCGGTGGCCCCGCGATGAGTCGCCGCTGGCGTCCGTGGGCCTGGGGGTTGCTTGCGCTCGCCGTATTCGCCATCGCGACAGCCCTGGCATCACCAACGGTGACAAAGTCGGTCTACGACCCACAGTCCGCGGCGCCAGAGGGGACGCGGGCCCTAGCCGAGCTGCTGCGTGGGCAGGGGCTCACTGTCGAGCGGACGACTGACGCGCAGCGCGCTTTGTCGGCTGCTGCGGGGCAGACCCTGGTGGTCGCGTATCCCCAGCTGCTGCCTCGATCCGCTGTTCGTGAACTCGAGTCCAGCGCAGCGGACGTCGTGCTGTTGGCTCCGGTGGCCACACCAGAGGGGTACCTCGGTGTCGTTCCCGGGGAACGGGTGAACCACGAGGATCGGCTGCCCGCCTGCGACGTTGCCGGCGCCATCAGCGCAGGTTCCGCCCGTTCCGGCGGTGTCACCCTCGTAACTCAAGACACCTCGCAGGGCTTCGCTGCGTGCTACCCGGCGAGCGGCACGAGTGGGCCCACCATGCTGCAGGCCACCGCCGCGAACGGCTCGACCCAAACCGTTTTCGGTTCGGCAGAGTTCATGACGAACGAATGGCTGGACGACTCGGGCAACGCGGCGTTGGCGATGAACGTGATCGGTGCGAACCCTGACATCGTCTGGTGGCTGCCGTCTCCGGTGTTCACCGGTACGCAGCCTTTGACGAGCCTGCTGCCGGACGGAGTGTGGCCCGTGCTCGCCGCTCTGGTCATCTTGGTCGTGGCCATGGCCGCATGGCAGGGACGCCGACTCGGTCCGGTGGTGCTCGAGCCGCTCCCGGTCGCTGTCAAGGCATCAGAGACCACCGAGGGTCGCGCACGGATCTACCAACGTCACAAGACGCGGGCCCAGGCTGCCCACCACCTCCGGGCACTCGCGGAGTCAGATCTGGCACAGCGACTCGGGCTCCCGGCCGGCAGTGGGAAGCCCGCCATCGTCTCCGCGGTCAGCGATGCCACCGGACGCTCGAGTGAGCAGATAGCCGGGCTCTTGTACGGTCCCCCACCAGAGCGTGATGACGATCTCGTCACGCTAGGACGACAACTCGCTGATCTCGACCTGGAGGTTCGTCGCTCGTGACAACGCCACCGACCCACTCCGCCGGCAGTGATCCGCGCGCCGCACTGCTCGCTGTTCGAGACGAGGTCGCTAAGGCGGTCGTCGGGCAGGACGCCGTCGTCACCGGGATCTTGATTGCGCTGCTCTGCCAGGGTCATGTTCTGGTCGAAGGTGTTCCGGGCACGGCCAAGACGCTGTTGGTGAGAGCCCTTGCCAAGGCCCTGGCTGTCGAAGGCAAGCGCGTGCAGTTCACGCCGGACCTCATGCCTGGCGATGTGACCGGCTCGCTGGTGTACGACTCGCGCACTGCGGAGTTCACGTTTCGCGAAGGTCCGGTGTTCACCAACTTGCTCCTTGCCGACGAGATCAACCGGACGCCGCCCAAGACGCAAGCGGCGCTGCTCGAGGCGATGGAGGAACGACAGGTGACTGTGGACGGATCGCCTCGGCCGCTGCCTAACCCCTTCCTGGTCGCCGCCACCCAGAACCCTGTCGAGTACGAGGGGACCTACCCGCTGCCGGAAGCACAGCTGGACCGATTCCTTCTGAAACTGACGATGCCCGTGCCGCCACGCGAGGTCGAGGTGGACGTCGTGGCAAGGCACGCCGCCGGCTTCGACCCGCGGAATCTCGACGCTGCCGGACTGCATGCTGTGGCCGACTCGTCTGCCCTCGAGCGGGCCAGGCAGTCGGTCGGACTCGTGACGGTCTCGCCTGAGGTGATCGGATACGTCGTCGATCTGGCCAGAGCCACCAGGGCTGTCACCTCGGTCCAGCTCGGGGTTTCCCCCCGTGCATCGACGGCTCTGCTCGCGGCCGCACGAGCATGGGCATGGCTGAGTGCGCGCGACTATGTAACCCCCGACGACGTGAAGGTGATCGCCAAACCTACGTGGCGCCACCGATTGCAGCTGCGCGCCGAGGCGCAGCTCGAGGGCGTCTCGACCGACAGCATCCTCGACTCAGTCCTCAGCACAGTGCCGGTTCCACGCTGAGATGGTCATCACGGGGCGGATGGTCCTCGTCGCGGCCATCGCCGCACTGGTCGTGCTGGTCCGGCCAGACTGGACGGTCGTCACGCTTTGGGTCGTCGCAATGGTGCTGCTATGGGGAATCGACGCGATGCGCGCTACGCGTCCGAGCGAGCTGCACATCAGCCGCGACGGCGCCACTTCGGTACGGGCTTCGGAGCCGGCCGAGCTGCAGCTGCGGCTCACCAACAACAGCAACAAAACATTTCGTGGCATGGTTCGCGATGCATGGCCACCGTCGCTGGAGATGACGCCCAGCCGTCATTTAGCCGCCCTTGAGCCGCAGGGACGTCGCACGCTCAACGCACGTGTCCGTTCCTCGCGGAGGGGCACCCGCAGCCCTGACCGCGTCACCGTCCGAAGTCTGGGGCCATGGCGGTTAAGTGGGTGGCAGCAGAGTCGGCGGATGCCGTGGCGGATCGACTTCTTGCCGGCATTCGACTCTCGACGTCACCTTCCGAGCAAGCTGGCGCAGCTACGCGACCTCGAGGGTCGCTCCGTGGTGCTACACCGCGGACAAGGTACCGAGTTCGATTCACTGCGTGAGTACGTCGGTGGTGATGACGTTCGGTCGATCGATTGGCGAGCGACGGCCCGCGCGTCCGATGTGATGGTGCGCACCTGGCGCCCCGAACGTGATCGTCACGTGGTTATCGTGCTCGACTGCGGGCGAACGTCAGCCGGTCGAGTTGGCGATGCCCCCCGACTCGACGCCAGCATCGAGGCGACGCTTTTGCTCACCGCACTTGCCGCGCGCGCGGGTGATCGCATCGACGTGCTCGCTTGGGACCGCGGCATTCGCGGTGCTGCGCATGGACGCGCTGATGGCGAGGCACTGCGGTCCACGACGTCCATGCTGGCGCACGTGCAACCCAGTCTTCTGGAAACCGACTGGGATGCATTGCAGATCGAGATCGCGCGTCGAGCGCGGCAGCGTTCATTGGTTGTGCTTCTTTCATCGCTCGACCCAGCGCCGGTGCGTTCCGGGTTGCTGCCGGTAATTCCGCAGCTCACCCGACGCCACCTCGTCATGATTGGCGCCGTGAGCGACCCCTCAGTCACCGAGATGCTGCGCGCCCGCTCCGACCTGCGAACGACCTACAGAGCCGCTGCGGCCGCCGGGTTCACCACCGAGCTTCGATCCGTTGGCACCGAACTGGTTCATCGCAGGGTCGAGGTGGTCGATGCGCCTCCCGAGCAGCTGGCACCCGCATTGGCCGACCGCTACCTGGCCCTCAAAGCAGCGGGACGCCTCTGACCGTCTAGCCCGCTGATGGGACGCGGGCACCGCTTTCCAGCTCATCCAGGTCGGGTTCGATTCCGGCTCGATCGGCCCGGCGGCCCAACACACCCACGTAGGTGATGAAGCCGGACAACGCCACGACGCCGATGCCGATCCTGACCCAGGTCGGAAGACCTGAAGGAGTCACGAACGCTTCGATCACGCCCGACACCAACAACGTCACGGTGAGACCGACTACGGCCGAGACGGTGCTGCGACCTTCCTGTGAGAACGCCTGCACGCGGGTGCGTGGTCCTGGCGCTACCCAGGACCACCCGAGCCTCAACCCGAGCGCCGCAGCGACGAACACCGCTGTCAGCTCGAGGAGCCCGTGCGGCAGGATCAATCCGAAGAAGAGGTCGAGCCGACCTCCGGTGGCCATAAGCGCACCCACAACTCCGACATTGGATGCGTTGGCCCACAACATGTAGAGCACCGGAATGCCGAGCAGACCACCGAACGCCAAAGAGATCGCCGCCACCCAGGCGTTGTTGGTCCATACCTGTGCCGCAAATGCTGAAGCCGGCGCCGATGAGTAGTAGCTCTCGAAGTCTTGGTTGACCAGTTGCTCAGCCCCCGCGGGACTCGCCAGAGCAAGCTGCACATCGGGGTTCGAGGCGACATACACGCCCACACCTACCGACACCGCAATGAACCCGACCGCGACGCCGAGCACCCACCAGCGCGCCCGATACACGACGAGTGGAAAAGTCACCAGGAAGTAGCGCGAGATGTCCGAGGTGCTGAACCGCCTGGTTCCCGTTGTCCGACCGCGCGCTCGGGCCACCAGCGTCGAGAGCTCGGCCACGAGTGCCGGGTCAGGCGCTGAGGACCTGACCGTCGAAAGGTCTGTTGCTGCTTGGCCGTACAGGTCGACGAACTCGTCGGCCTCGGCTCCAGTCAGCCGACTCTGACGGGTCAGCGCGCGTAGCCGATCCCAGTGCGGACGCCGCGTGGCAACTAGTCGGTCGAGGTCCATTGCTCCGGCAGACTAGCGTCACTGAAACAGGAGGGGCGTCCATGACGTACGACGGGCTAACGGCGGGTTCTGGGATCATCACTGGCGACGCGGTCGTGATTGAGCTGCGTTACGCAAAGCTGCCCAGCCGGAGCCTCGCCTTCGCACTCGACCTGTTGATTCAGATCAGCGCGCTGGTCATCATGACGCTCTTGGTCGGCGCGCTCACCAGCTTCGCCGACGACGTCATGGTGTACGTCCTCATGTTCGTGATCACGCTGGGCATCTTCATCGGATACCCGGTGACCTGCGAGACCCTCACCAGGGGCCGAACCGTTGGCAAGCTCGCCGTTGGCCTTCGCGTGGTGCGCGACGACGGCGGGGCTATCCGTTTTCGCCATGCCCTCGTGAGAGGCCTTCTGGCGGTGGTCGAGGTTTACATCTTCCTGGCCATCTCGGTGATCACCAGCCTGCTCTCGCCCGAAGGCAAGCGTCTCGGTGACTATCTCGCCGGGACCGTTGTGGTACGAGAGCGCGCCCCCCGATCACCGGTACAAAAGTCGTACGCTCCGTGGATCCACCCAGCGCTGCAACCATGGGCCGCCACACTTGACCTCAGTCGGCTGCAGCCCGCGACCGCCATGGGCGTCCGTCAGTTTCTTTCGAGAGCGCACTCACTGACGCCTGATGCGAGGCAGCGTCTGGGAGCGTCGCTGTACGCCGAGGTTGCCCAGCAGGTGTCGCCTCCACCTCCGATGCCAGTTCCGGCAGAGACCTATCTGGCCGCCGTACTGGCCGAGCGCGCTCGACGTGCCGAAGGTGCTACCGAGGTCGCCGCGCGCCCGGCAGCGGCATCGATCGCACGTGAGGTCGAGCCCGATGTAGTAGTCGACAGCACCGAGCAATCAGACCAAGGCTTCGCCGCACCGAGTTATTTCACCGGGTTGATTCACCGGGCTAGAGCCACGGAGCTAGCTCGAGAGGATTCCAATCACGCCGATGACGTTGACGACGGCATGCCCGAGCATGGACGCGCCCAGCCCCCCGAACTGCCGGACGGTTCCCAAGACGAGTCCGGCAGCGAGCAGGGGCGCCACCCGAAGCGGCTCGACGTGCAGCAGTGCAAATGGCAGTGCTGCGGCGAGCGTCGCCAACCACGGCGACCAGCCCCGCTTGACGACCGCACCCCACACCAGCCCGCGAAAGCTGATCTCCTCGACGAAAGGAGCGCCAACCGCGATGAGAGCAAGGAACAGCGCGTAGGCAGCGGTACTGCCAGTCATCGTGGCCGCCACCTCGGCGCCCGCGGAGTTGATGTCCCTTCCCAAGAGTTCTGCAGTGAGGTTGGTCAGTACCGTCATCGCCACCAAGGTGACGATTCCGCCCACCAGTCCGATCCATACTGCGCGCCACGTGACCACAAATCCGAAAGCACGACGCCAACCGTCTGCCTTCCACGTGCCCGTGATCAACGGCCACGACGCCATCCCCGCGAAGAAGAGCAACTGAGAAACCGCAACAATCCAGGCACCGGCTGCGGTGGAACCGTCGACGCCAGTGTCGTTCAGGACATCTGGGACGACTAGAGCTACGGGTATCAACAGCAATGCACTCGCGACGACAGTGCCGATGACCACGAGCACAAACCATCCGATGTCCCAGAGTCCCCACCGACCCGTGGGAGGTGCGTAGGAGGTGTTCACGCTGAGGGATCGTCAGTGACGAGTCGCACGTTGAAATGGGGCGACCCGACAACACCCATCAGCGAAAGCCAGAGGTTGAGATAGGACTCGGTGGCCCTGGCTGCAGCCACTCCCCCGAGGTCGCGCACTCTGTCTGCTGACCACCCCAGCTGCCCCAGCAGATCTGTCACCACTGTCTTGGCGTCAGCATCGTCGCCTGCGAGGAATAGATCAGTGGGCTCGGGCAGGCTGTCAGGGGCCACCATCACCGACGCCGTCACCGTGTTGAGTGCCTTCACCACGCGCGTCCGTGGAAAGGCCCGCTGGATCTGTTCGGCCAAGCTGTCGTCACCTGACACGCTCAACCGAGGCGGAAACCCTCCGCTGAAGTCGAGAGGGTTCGCCACATCGATCAGCACTTTGTCGGTCAGCGCCTCAGCCCCGGCGCTGTGCAGCGCCTCTAGCGAGTGAACGCCAGACGTGCAGTTGAGCACGACCTCGCCGTGCTGGGCGGCGTCCGCGAACGTGGCGGGCGGTGCTTGTCGTGAGCCAACGACGACGTCATGACCCAGGCCACTGAGCGCCGCGCTCAACGTCTGGCCAACGACGCCAGTACCGAGGACGCCGATACGCACCGAAAGACTGCCCTGACTAGTAGCGGTAGTGATCGGGCTTGTAGGGGCCGTCCTTCGGAATGCCGAGGTAAGCCGCTTGCTCATTGGTGAGCTCGGTCAGTCTGGCACCGAGAGCGTCCAGGTGAAGGCGTGCCACCTTTTCGTCCAGGTGCTTCGGAAGCGTGTACACCCCGACTGGGTAGGCGGCCGTCTTGGTGAAGAGCTCGATCTGCGCGATCGTCTGGTTCGCGAACGAGTTCGACATGACAAAGCTCGGGTGGCCGGTGGCGTTACCCAAGTTCAGCAGGCGTCCCTCGCTGAGAACAATCACTGCGTGACCGTCGGCGAAGTGCCAGAGGTCAACTTGCGGCTTGATGTTCTCGCGGCGAATTCCGGGCGCCGCAGCCAGACCGGCCATGTCGATCTCATTGTCGAAGTGACCGATATTGCCCACGATCGCTTGATGCTTCATGCGCTGCATGTCAGAAACCGTGATGACGTCTTTGTTTCCGGTGGCCGTGATGAAGATATCCGCGGTGGAAACCACGTCGTCGAGGCGAGCCACCTGGTAGCCGTCCATGGCTGCCTGAAGCGCACAGATCGGGTCGACTTCTGTCACGATGACGCGAGCACCTTGGCCGCGAAGTGACTCAGCTGAGCCTTTGCCCACATCGCCATACCCGAACACCACCGCGGTCTTGCCGCCGATCAACGTGTCAGTGGCGCGGTTGATGCCGTCGATCAGCGAGTGGCGGCAGCCGTACTTGTTGTCGAACTTGCTCTTGGTCACCGCGTCGTTGACGTTGATCGCGGGGAACAGCAGCTCGCTGCGCTCGAGCATCTGGTAGAGCCGGTGCACTCCGGTGGTGGTCTCTTCGGTGACACCGCGAATGCCGGACGCGACCTCGCTCCACTTGGTAGGCGACTCAGACAAAGTGCGGTTGAGCAGTCGCAGGAGGACTTCGAACTCTTCGCTCTCGGCCGTGGCTGGGTCTGGGGCTGTACCGGCCTTCTCATACTCGACCCCCCGGTGTACCAACAGCGTCGCGTCACCGCCGTCATCGAGGATCATGTTCGGCCCGCCCGTGTCGGCTGGCCACGACAGCGCCTGCTCGGTGCACCACCAGTACTCCTCGAGCGTCTCGCCCTTCCAGGCGAAGATCGGTACTCCGGCCGGCGCCTCCGGGGTTCCCGATGGACCGACGACCACGGCCGCGGCCGCGTGGTCTTGAGTCGAGAAGATGTTGCAGCTGGCCCAGCGCACGTCGGCGCCCAGCGCTGTGAGCGTCTCGATCAAGACAGCGGTCTGCACCGTCATGTGCAAAGAGCCCGTGATTCTGGCACCGGCGAGAGGCTGCGATTCGGCGTACTCGCGCCGAATCGCCATGAGGCCGGGCATCTCGTGCTCGGCCATCCGGATCTCTTTGCGACCGAAGTCGGCGAGGGCAAGGTCAGCTACACGGAAGTCGAAAGTCGTCGAGGCTTGAGTCACTCGCCTAGGGTACCTGCGACCGATAGATGTCGGGCTCCAGGTAGATCACCCGTGCCACCGGTACTGCGTCACGAATACGGGCCTCCGCCTCGTTGATGGCATCAGCGACCCTGGAGGCGGACTCGGTCGGCGTGACCGCGACCTTGGCCGCGACCAACAGCTCATCAGGACCGAGATACATCGTTTTCATGTGAATCACCCGCTCGATTGCCTCGCTGGCCACCAACGCCTGCCTGATCCGCTCGACATCCTCGGGCGCAGCACCCTCGCCCACCAGCAGGCTCTGGGTCTCGATGGCCAAGACGATCGCGATGAGCACAAGCAGCGCGCCGATCGCCAGGGTTCCAATGCCGTCCCACACCGTGTCACCGGTGAGAGCACTCAGCCCGACGCCGAACAGAGCAAGGACCAGACCGACTAGGGCAGCGACATCCTCGAGCAGGACCACCGGCAGCTCGGGCGCTTTGGCTCGCCGGATGAAATGCACCCAGCTCTGCCCACCCCGCACAGTGTTGGACTCTCGAACCGCCGTTCGAAGCGAGAACGACTCCAACCCGATGGCGATCACCAGCACCGCGAGTGGAACGAAAACGTTGGTGAGCTCCTCCGGGTGCTGGATCTTGTGCCAACCCTCGTAGAGCGAGAACAGACCCCCGACGCTGAACAGCACTATCGACACCACGAATGCGTATATGTATCGCTCACGTCCGTAGCCAAAGGGGTGCTCTGGAGTGGCTGTGCGACGCGCCCGGCGACCGCCGATGAGCAACAGGATCTGGTTACCCGAGTCGGCCACGGAGTGGACCGACTCGGCAAGCATGGACGACGATCCGGACACCAAGTAGGCGATGAACTTGGTGATTGCGATGCCGACGTTTGCGAGCAGCGCGGCGACGATCGCTTTGGTGCCGCCCTCTGCACTCATGTGGTCCTACGCATTAGGTGGGGGCTCATCAGGTTGGGGTGGGTGTGCTCGACTGACGTTGCAGGAGACGAGACTTGAGCGTGGTGATCGGGTCGATGGGCGTGGGATCGACGCCTTCGAGTACCCCGAGGTAAACGCTCGCGAAGTCTCCGATGGCGCAAAGACTGGCCATTCGTTCCAGCGGGTGCTCGCCCACGGCCAGCAACAGACTGACCGGAACTCCCGACTCGCGCGCCAGCACAATGGCTTCGTCTGCGCCTAGCGCTACCTGCTCGTGCTCAACGGTGTCGCGCAGCAACACCAGCCGAATCGCTGGCGAGGACGCCGACGGCGCCGCAAAAGTCACGACCTGGTTGTGCAGCGCCTCTGGCAGCACGCCGTTCACCGAGGGGTACTTGGCGTTCTCTGCGAGCTGACAGAGCAACCGGTAGGCGACGATGCCAGCGAGGTCGCTGCTGCCCCAGATCATGGGAAGCGTGCCGTACAGCTGCCGGGCGAGCTGCTTGGCAGGGTTGGTGCGCTCGTGCGCATCCGGTGCACACTGCTGAGCGATGTCGTCGAGCAGATCAGCGATGGCTTGCAGCCGACTTGGCTCGGCGTCGACCACTCCGAGGTTGTGGGCGGCAACCAAGAGCGGAACCGACAGCGCCCAAAGATTCGCACGCGGAGGGCGTCCATCGGGTACTGGCACCCAGGGGATCTGGGCGGCGTCAGCGAGCTCGACCAAAGGCGAGTGCTCGGCGGCCACCACGACCGTGCGCGCGCCACGTTCCAATGCCGTCTGCGTGCAGGCCATCGTCTCTGCAGTCTTGCCCGAGCTGGAGACCGAAATCACCAGGTCATCGGCTCCGACCCACGCAGGCAGCGTCCACCCTCGGACCCGCTCGACCGGAACTGGACATTCGGGCCCCGCTGCCGCCTGTAGTACGTGACCGGCGATGCCCGAGCCGCCCATTCCGGCCACGACCACAGCGCGCGGACGACCTTGTGAGCGGAGTGCTGCCAGCTGGGACTGCTCAGAAGCGATCAGGGCCTGACGCACTTGGTCGCCCGCGGAGGCAACGGCAGCCAGCATGTCACCGGGATCAGCCGCCGCGAGTGCCGCGCGATCGTCGAGGTCAATCCGCACGCGTGACCCCGTCGCCGTCCGCGTCAACCACCGGCGCCTCGGGCCCTTGGCCACCACCGCCAAGGGCCTCGTCGACGAGCAACACCGGCACGCCGTCCCTGACCGGATACCTGAGCCCGCACCCCTCGAGGGTGCAACGCAGCTCGGTCGGCGTCTCGGCGTCGGGAATCGGCGTCAGCGAAGAGCGACAGTTGGGACAGGCCACGATCTCGAGCAGCCGGCGATCGATCACGAGGGTTGCCGAATCTGGGCAAGCACGCCGTCTCGAACTCTGGCCATCGTCGCCTCGTCGGACGCCTCAACGTTCAGACGCAAGAGCGGTTCGGTGTTGCTGGCCCTGACGTTGAACCACCATTCCTTGGCGGTCACGGTGAGGCCATCGAGCTCATCGACAGTGACATCGTCTGCGTTGTCCCATGCGCGTCTGATCGCCGACAGCGTCGCTCGCTGATCGGAGACAGTCGAGTTGATCTCACCGCTCGCGGCGTAGCGGTTGTAGCGGTGCAGCAGCTGCGACAACGTCTGCTCAGAGGATCCAAGTGCCGCCAGCACGTGCAACGCGGCGAGCATGCCCGAGTCGGCTCGCCAGAAGTCGCGGAAGTAGAAGTGACCCGAGTGCTCGCCTCCGAAGACTGCACCGGTGTCGGCCATCACAGCTTTGATGAAGGAGTGACCCACTCGGGTACGGACGGCGGTGCCGCCTGCCTCGGCCACGACCTCCGGCACGACTCGACTGGTGATGAGGTTGTGAATGACCGTTCCACCGGGATCACGTGCCAGCTCGCGGTCTGCGATGAGCGCAGTCAAGATGCTCGGCGATACGATCTGACCGGTCTCATCGACGACGAAACAACGATCGGCATCTCCGTCGAAAGCGAGCCCGATGTCAGCACCGTGCTCCAGGACCGTCGCCTGCAGATCTCGCAGGTTCTCGGGCTCGATTGGGTTCGCCTCGTGGTTTGGAAATGTTCCATCCAGCTCGAAGTAGAGCGGGACCACCGTGAGAGGCGGATCGGACAACACTGCCGGAGCAGTGAGTCCGGCCATTCCGTTTCCCGCGTCTACCGCGACGGTGAGCGGGCGGATCGAGGTCAAGTCGACGAGCGAATGAAGGTGTGCGACGTAGTCGTCGAGGATCCCCCGCTCGGTCACATGTCCGGTGGTCGTCGACGACGGCGTGATCCCGGCCGCCAGCAGCTCGGTGATCTGCTGAAGCCCGGACTCTTGTCCGACCGGCGCCGCATAGGCGCGACAGAGCTTGATGCCGTTGTACTGAGCAGGGTTGTGGCTCGCTGTGAACATTGCACCGGGAAGACCGAGCAGCCCTGACGCGCAGTAGAGCTCGTCGGTGCTCGCCAGCCCGACGACGGTGACGTCGACACCCTGGGACGCCACGCCAGCTGCGAAGGCATGTGCCAAATCAGGCGAGCTGGGCCGCATGTCGTAGCCGACGACCACCCCGGGCACCTTGAAGTCGGGCACCTCAGCCTCGGCGGTGAGCACCGTGACAAACGCGGCGCCGACCGCACGCGCCACGGTGGCGTCCAGCTGATCAGGCACGACTCCACGGATGTCGTAGGCCTTGATGATCGAGGTGAGGCGCTCGGCGTCGAAGGGCCCGAGGGTGACCACCGATCGAGGTTCGTCCACACCGCCGGACCCTATCGGCGGCTACTCAACTGGCGCGTTCGGGCTCAGCCGGTCTTGCGGGTCTTGTCGAGAACGGTCGTGACGGGAAGCTCGCGGTGCTGCACTCCGCTCGCGTCTACCCAGGTCTTGTGCTCACACCTGTGGCAGGAGACGAACTCGACCGGCGTGCCGTCGGTGAGGGTCATCGCGAGGTGCGTGACCCGCTCACTTCCGCACTCGTCGCAACAGACATCTGGCCGTGCGCCGGCCTGGGTGAGCGATCCGAGCGGGACGGCCATGGGCTGTGACGAGGTGCGAGCCATGTTCTCTCTCCTTGGCGGCACCACACGGGCGGTCGGTGCCTCATCCGGGTATCGGCACGGACCCGCCGGGAGGTTGAATTCAGGGAGATTCCGGACTAAAAGAACAAATAGCGCAAAATGACCCAATTGGACGCTACGCTAGAGATCGGCGTCCTC
>JBJMHG010000041.1:0-3197 GCA_045807485.1 Actinomycetes bacterium | reverse complement strand
TGATGATCCCCACGCGCTGCACGACCTTGCCTGAGAGCATCGCCCGATAGGCACGCGAAGTGACGCCGCGTGGCGTCGACAGGATCCAGGGGAACCGCGCCCACCCGGCTCCGTGCGCCGTCGCATCGACGATTCCAGTCTCCGAGACCGGCCCGGGGCACACGACGCTGAAGCGGATTCCAGCGGCACCGTACTCAGTTGCCAGCGTGCGGGTCAGGACGACGAGGAAGTTCTTCGTCGGACCGTACATGGTGTTGAAGGGGCTCGACGGAATCAGACCGCCGATCGATGCCACGTTGATCACCTGGCCGAACTGCCGAGTGAGCATCCCGGGCAACAGTCGATGAATCAGCTCTGCTGGTGCGGTGGCCATGACTCGCACGTACGCATCGTGCTGCTCCCACGGAAATGCAAGCAGATGACCATCCATGGTGTAGCCAGCGTTGTTCACCAGCAGGTCGACCTCGATGCGCTGATCCTCGAGCTGCTGGACCAGCCGTTCCGGCGCAGCTGGATCCGCCAGGTCAGCGGTGAGAACTGTGACCTTCACCGAATGCTTCGCTTCCACGGCCTTGGCGACCTCGCGCAGGGGCTCGAGTCTCCGGGCCACGAGTACGAGGTCGTAGTCCTTTTCTGCCAGGAGATGCGCGAAGTCCATTCCGATTCCCGAGGAGGCACCGGTCACCAGTGCCGTCAATCTGCGAGAACTCGTGGGACCCGACTCAATTGAAGGTGCCATGCTTCTTCAGATCCTCCTGACGTATGCAGCAAGCGCTGCAGCTTCGGATGCCCATGGAGTCCTCACAGGACCAGGGCCAGGGCGGTGGCGGTTGCGAAGACTGCTACCCATGCCGCGAACACCATGCGAAGCGGTCGAGGAGCGCCGCGAATCTCCATGAACTCGTTCCCGATCAGGGCAGCCTTGACAAACGCAAGCGCCAAGGTCAGAGCCGGCGCAAACTCGGTACCCAGGGTGGAGAACGGACGGTCCGTTCCCACCCAGAAGGTGGCCGCTGTGGCTATCACTAGAACGGCCCATATCACTGAGGGCCGAATCGGGACGCGAAAGTCGTTCATGCGCACACCAGGTAGACGACGGAGAAGATGACGACCCACAGCAGATCGACCATGTGCCAATAGACGGCAGCAGCCTCGACCAGTCCGCGGTCGGCGGACCATTCGCCGGCCCGACTCGTTCTCCGGCACCACAGGGACAGGAGAAGCGCACCCAACATGACGTGAAGCAGATGCACTCCGGTCAGGACGTAGTAGAAGGTGAAGAACCTGTTCGAGCCGGGCGTGCGGCCCCCATGTAGCTCGAGGGAGTACTCGACCGCCTTGAGCGATGCGAACACCAAGGCACACAACAGTGCGCCCTTCACCAGTTGTTGTGCCCGCTGTCGCTGGTCCCTGCGGTGCGCGTCGAGCGCCAGGACCACGAGGTAGGAGCTGACCAGCAGAACAAGGGTGTTGACGACGCCGACCGGCTGGAGGAGCTCCGCAGCGGATCGTGCGAACCCGGATGGGTCCTGACGGCGCTCCCACAGGAAGACGACGAAGAACGCGCCGAAGATGGTCATGTCTCCCAACAGGAAGACCCACAAGCCCGGCTCGGCAGGCACTCCCTCGACCAGCTTTGTCTGCGGTTCGCGGGTCGAAACGGAGCCTCGTGGGCCTCCGACGTGTACAAACGCTGGAAGTTCGCGCTGACTCATGCGGGCACTGCGGTTGACTGTGACTCGGCCGTGAACAGCGCGGCATTGGCGCGACGCACAGCCCAGGGCATGACGAACAGCCAGATGGCATACGTCGTCGTAGCCAACCAGAAGATGAAGATGCCGTTCCAGCCGAACGGGCCCGAGAAGAAGAAGTAAGCAAGGACGTCCGGAAGGAACGACAGCGCAATCCAGAAGTTCAGGTAGCCGACCCACCGCGGGAAGATGTTCGCTTCGTCGTTCAGGATGGCAACTCCGACGGCAGCCATCTGAACCATGATGGGCGCGATCGGCGTGAGAAAGAGCAGCCAAGTGATGTCGTTGAGCGAGAACACCAGGCTGTCGCTCATGCGGTCAGGTGCGCCGAAGGCGATGACCGCCATGAGGAGCAGCGGCAGGAGAAGGAGCAGTTGCGCGACCGCGGCGCTTGCCAGCTGGAGGAATGAAAGAATCGGAGTACGACCCTCCATGTGCACCATGTGCACCGAGATCGCCGCGCACAGTGGCAACGTCAGCGCCATACCGATGGTCGCGATGACGAGTCCCACTTTTACTAGCGTGTTGTCATCCGTGTAGAAGCTCAGGACCTGCTCCAGACTCGATGCGGGACCGAGCGGGAATGGCAACACACCCGCGATGAGCCAACCAGCGAACGTCACCACAACCGTGGCCGGACCAGACCAAGCACAGATGTCCAGCACCTTGAGCATTCTCGAACTCATCGCGGGCGTCTCCTTGTGTGCGATTCACCGTTCGACCCGGGGACAACTGGTCGACGTTGATCGAGGTGGGGTGAGCGGGCTTGATCTCTCAGTGAATCTAAGATGCGTTAGATTCGTCCTCAACTTACTTGTTCGCATGCAAGGCGGTCAATGCCTTGACAGACATGTCGAGACGGGCATGTGCTCCACGCACGCAGACGCGAGGCGAGTTGGACGCCCATGCATCACTGCCACCCTGCCGTCGGTCAGACCGCCGGCGCCTCGGCACAGCGTGATCTCGGTACGACTGAAATAGCTCGGTGTCGAGAGACCGGCGAGGTTGCGCCTACCGGGACTTGACCGCCTCTGATGGGGCGGTTGGGAGGGGACTGAGAGAGTTGCGGAGTCGATCGCGAAACTTTTCAAACGAAGTTGCGAGGTCCTCGCCAGTCGGTATCACCAGCCCGCAGTAGGCGATGCCGATCCCGGAGGCAAGGATGTCTGCTGCTGTCTGACGAGCGTCGACGTCGGTGTGGATGGACCCGTCTGCGATGCCGCTGTTGATCGCGAATGCCATGCGCTCGCGAAACTGCTCCAGACGACTCCTCACCCGTTCGCGGAGAACCTCTGCTTCGTGGGTTGCCTCGAAGTTCAAGACGAGCATCGCGCGGAAGCCCTGGGGCTCGGTGCGCGCATAGTGCGCAAACGCCTCGAGCGGCGAAAGAGCTGCATCCAGGCCCGACGCATGCTTGGCGACATCCACACTGAGGCGATCTTCGTA
>JBJMHG010000040.1:0-2800 GCA_045807485.1 Actinomycetes bacterium | reverse complement strand
AACCGTTCAAGAAGTCTGTTCGAGCCATGCTCGACGGCGGCTGGGACCGCGTCGGTCTCGACGAGGAACTCGGCGGCGTGCCCGCGCCCAAGGCACTGATGTGGGCGCTGCACGAGCACATCCTCGGCGCCAATCCGGCCGTATGGATGTACGGCGGCGGCGCAGGTTTCGCCAACATCATGTATCACCTCGGTACCGAGGAGCAGAAGAAGTGGGCCACCATCGCCGCGGAGCGCGGCTGGGGCTCCACCATGGTGCTCACCGAGCCGGACGCCGGTTCCGACGTCGGCGCGGGCCGCACCAAGGCCGTCAAGCAGGACGACGGCTCGTGGCACATCGACGGTGTGAAGCGCTTCATCACCTCGGGTGACTCCGGCGACCTGTTCGAGAACATCTTCCACCTGGTGCTGGCGCGCCCCGAGGGCGCAGGCCCCGGCACCAAGGGTCTGTCGCTGTTCTTCGTGCCGAAGTTCCTGTTCGACCCGGAGTCGGGTGAGCTCGGCGAGCGCAACGGTGTCTTCGTCACCAACGTCGAGCACAAGATGGGCTTGAAGGTCTCCGCGACCTGCGAACTGTCCTTCGGACAGCACGGCGTTCCCGCCAAGGGCTGGCTGGTCGGCGAGGTTCACGAGGGTATCGCCCAGATGTTCGACGTCATCGAGCAGGCTCGAATGATGGTGGGCACCAAGGCCATTGCGACTCTGTCGACCGGTTACCTCAACGCACTCGAGTACGCCAAGGAGCGCGTGCAGGGCGCCGACATGACCCAGATGACCGACAAGACCGCGCCGCGTGTGACCATCACGCATCACCCGGATGTGCGTCGTTCGCTGATGACCCAGAAGGCCTACGCCGAGGGTCTGCGCGCGCTGTACCTCTACACCGCGACGTTCCAGGATGCGGCGGTCGCCAAGACGCTCCACGATGTGGATACCGAGCTGGCGGTCAAGGTCAACGATCTGATGCTGCCCATCGTCAAGGGTGTCGGCTCCGAGCAGGCCTACGCCAAGCTCACCGAGAGCCTGCAGACCTTCGGTGGCTCCGGCTTCCTGCAGGACTACCCGATCGAGCAGTACATCCGCGACGCCAAGATCGACTCGCTCTACGAGGGCACCACGGCCATTCAGGCGCAGGACTTCTTCTTCCGGAAGATCGTCCGCGACAAGGGCCAGGCGCTGGCGTACGTGGCCGGCCAGGTCGAGCAGTTCGTCAAGAGCGAGTCGGGCAACGGCCGGCTCAAGGCCGAGCGTGCGCTGCTGGCCACCGCGCTGGAGGACGTGCAGGGCATGGCCGCCACGCTGACCGGCTACCTGATGGCGGCGCAGGAGAATCCGGCCGAGCTCTACAAGGTCGGCCTGGGTTCGGTGCGCTTCCTGATGAGCGTCGGCGATCTGATCATCGGCTGGCTGCTGCAGCGGCAGGCCGCGGTGGCCATCGAGGCGCTGGACGCCGGGGCCAGCGGTGACGATCGCGCCTTCTACGAGGGCAAGATCGCGGTGGCGTCGTTCTTCGCGAAGAACTTCCTGCCGCTGCTCACCAGCACCCGTCAGGTGATCGACACCCTCGACAACGAGGTGATGGAACTCGACGAGGCGGCCTTCTAAACCGCGAAAAGACGTAAAAACCCCCATTTCGCAATGAAATTGGGGGTTTTTACGTCTGCTCGCGCTAGGAATTGAGGTATGTCACCACCGCAAGGACGCGGCGGTGATGCGCCTGCGACGGCGGCAGGTCAAGCTTGCTGAAGATGGCCGAGACGTGCTTCTCGACGGCTCGCTCGGTGATCGAGAGGTGCTGCGCCAGAGCGCTGTTGGAATGTCCTTCGGCCATCAGCTCCAGCACTTCGTGTTCGCGGGGAGTCAACCGGTCCAGGACGGTGGACTGGGGCGGGCTGCCGATCAGCTGGCGCACCACTTCCGGATCGAGGGCGGTGCCGCCCGACGCGACACGGTGCAGGGCGTCGTCGAACTCGGCGATATCGGTGACCCGGTCCTTGAGCAGATAGCCCACGCCCTCAGGAGTACCCGCCAATAGTTCCGTGGCGTAACGGGTCTCAACCCACTGGGAGAACACCAGGACGCCGACGCCGGGGTGCGAGCGGCGCAGTGCCACCGCGGCCACCAGGCCTTCGTCGGTGAACGTCGGCGGCATGCGGACGTCGACGACCGCGACGTCTGGCGTGAATTCGTTGACGGCTTCGATCAATTCGTCGGCGCTGCCCACCTTGGCCACCACGTCGTGGCCCCGTTCGACGAGCAGCTGCACCAAGCCGTCGCGCAGGATGGCGCTGTCCTCGGCGATGACGAGGCGGATCATTGCTCGGTCCCTGGCGGCACAACGACGGTGACGACCGTGGGGCCGCCCTCCGGACTGTCGATCTCCAACCGACCGTCGACCATCGCGAGCCGGTCCCGTAAGCCGGTCAGCCCCGAGCCGTCGCCAACCTGTGCGCCACCGGAGCCGTTGTCCTCCACCACAATCCGCAACTCGGCGGCGTCGCCGTGAATCCGGACCCCGGCTCGGCTGGCACCCGAATGTCGCGACACGTTGGCCAGTAGTTCGGCCACGCAGAAGTAGGCCATGGTTTCGACGCCGATCGACGGTCGCGCGGCGAGGTCGACCACGACGTCCACCGGGATGGGATTGCGGGCCGCGAGCGTCCGGACCGCTTCGTCAAGTCCGAGATCCAATGCGGGCGGGCGGATTCCGCGGACCAGGTCACGCAGCTCGGTCAGCGTGTCCTTGGTGTTGGCCAACGCGTCCGAGACCAGCTCGCGACCACGGGTCACGTCGGACGATG
>JBJMHG010000039.1:0-3330 GCA_045807485.1 Actinomycetes bacterium | reverse complement strand
TGCTGGGGCGGCGCAGCTGGCGCTGGCGTTCGCCCTGCGGGGTGTCTCCGGTGCGGATTGCCACGCTGATGTCGGGCGCAGGTAGTCCCTGCATCTGGTACGCGTTCGTGATACCGGCGAGTGGCGCGCGCAAGTTGCGCTCGACGTCTACGGCCAACGCTTTGAGCGGCGACACATACAGCACCCGCGTGCCGGGCTCACTATCTGCAGCGGGCAGCGACGCGCACCGGTCGAGAGCCCAGAGGAAGGCAGCGAGAGTCTTTCCCGATCCGGTGGGAGCCACCACGAGGCTGCTCTGGCCGGCGCTGATCGCCTGCCATGCGGCGTCCTGGGCGGGAGTGGGCGCCGCGAAGACCGACTCGAACCACTGTCGAGTCTGGGTGGAGAAGGCGTCCAAGGCGGCCACCGGTCCATCTTCGCTTGTGGCCCTGACACCTGCCTACTCGCCCGGTCCCGCCCATCCGGCGTCCCATCCTGACTCGTCAGGTCGGCGTGGTCGCTTGTGCCGCGATGTCGCCGAACGGATGAATGGGGCTATGGCCCGGCTCGCGTCCTCCCAGCGGCTGCGTCGCTCCGCGTCGTTATCCCTGGTGGTCGTAGCAACGGCGGTGCTGTTGAGTGCGTGCTTCAAGCTGGACATGCAGATCGAGCTGCAGTCGGACGACACCGTCGACGGATCGATCATCCTCGCGGTGGCTCGCGATCAAGCGCAGCTGCTCGGCGGTGAGGACGCGCTACGCCAGTCACTGCAGAGCGAAGAGGGCGGAATCTTCTCTGACGCTCCAGAGCAGGGCACCTTCGAGCAGAAGAACTACGAGGACGCAGACTGGATCGGAACCGAGAGCGTGTTCAGTGGTGTTCCGATCGACGAGTTCGGCAGTGGTGACACGGGTGACCTGTCCATCACCCGCGACGGTGACGAGTTCGTCGTCGAAGGGTCCATGGACTTGTCCTCCGACACCCAGGACACCACGACGCAGTCCTTGCTCGACTCCGCTGACTTGCAGATCTCGATCACGTTCCCTGGCGGCGTCACGGAAACGAACGGACACGTTGACGGCAACACGGTGACCTGGCAGCCCAAGGCAGGCGAGGTGCTCGACATCTCCGCCCGTGGCTCAGCTGTGTCAGGGACTAACTGGGCATTGATCTCCGCCATAGCGGCGCTCGTTGCACTTGTGGTGATCGGCGTCGTCCTGCTGATCGTGGTCCGGCGTCGCGAGGTCGACCCAGGCGGTGCGCCGTCGGCTGTCGACGTCGCGCCCGGATCCGACGCCGGTGCGGACGCCGAACCGACCTCCTGACCGGATGAACCGTCTCACCCGTCGGGTTACAGTCCACGACGTGCGATACACAGACTTCTGGGAGCGGATGGAGGAGCACCTCGGTACCGGGTACGCCCGCAGCTACGCGCACGACCAGGTGCTCAGCCAGCTCGGCGGACGGACCGTCGACCAGGCCCTTGCCGACGGCGAGGACGCGAAGTGGGTGTGGCGTGCGGTGGTCGAGGCGCTCGAGCTGCCCGCGCGGTTTCGATGAGCGAGGCGGCCGCAACAGGCTCAGCGGCGGCTGACAGCTCGGTGCAGCGGCGCACGATCGCGGTACTCGGCGGAGCCCAGGTGCTGTCCGGCCTCGGTGTCGGGGCTGGCATCGCGGCCGGAAGTCTGCTCGTGGCCGAGCTCACCGGAAGCGAGAGCCTGGCTGGGCTTGCCCAGACGTGCGGCGTGATCGGTGCCGCATTGGCGGCGGGCCCGCTGGCTTGGCTGTCGACCCGCAAAGGTCGCCGAATCGGTCTGGCCACAGGTCTCTGGATCGCTGCCTCCGGAGCGGGCGTCGTGGTGGTGGGCGCGATCGTCGGCTGGGTTGCAGTGGTGCTGCTGGGCACCTTCGGGGTCGGTGTGGCGTCCGCCGTTGGCTTGCAGGCGAGGTACGCGGCCAGCGACCTCGCCAAGCCGGAGCATGTGGCGCGTGATCTTGCGTACGTGGTGTGGGCGACGACCGTGGGCGCGGTCCTCGGGCCCAACCTCATGGAACCTGCCTCGCGGCTGGCCGACGCATTGTCACTTCCGTCGTTGAGTGGTGCCTATCTCGTGACCGCGGCGGCCGTGGCGCTTGCGGCAATCGTGGTCCTTGGTCTGCTCCGTCCTGACCCGCTGCTCGAATCGCGGCGGTTGGCTTCGGAGGCCCACCCGGCCGATACACCACACGAACACGGGAGCATGGTCGCTGAGCTGAGACGCGGCTGGCGCGTGGTGCGCGCTTCTCCCGGTGCGTCGGTAGCGGTGGCGTCCATGGCCGTCGGTCATGTCGTGATGGTCATGGTGATGGTGTTGACGCCCGTGTACATGCGGCACGTGGACGTCACGTTGCAGGTGGTCGGGCTGGTCATCAGCGTGCACGTCCTCGGAATGTTTGCGCTGTCTCCTGTCGTGGGCTGGCTGGCCGACCGCTGGGGGAGTACCACCGTGATCGCGATCGGGATTGCCTTGTTGGGCGCTGCGACGCTGATCGCAGGGACGGCGTCCGGCGACCAGATCGTGCAGCTAGGGCTTGGGCTGTTCCTGCTCGGGCTGGGCTGGTCTGGCACGTTGGTCGGGGGCTCGGCGCTGCTGTCGGTCTCGGTGCCGGACGACAGCCGCCCCGCCGCCCAGGGGGTCGGCGACACCGTGATGAACGTGGCCGCGGCGGCAGGTGGCGCAGCTGCAGGCGTGATCGTCTACACCGCGTCTTACGGCTGGCTCAACGCCGCAGCGGCTCTCTGCCTGGTGCCGCTGGTAGTGGGCCTGGGCCGGTATCTGGCCGGGCAGCGTGGAGGCGGTCCAGGGCGGCGTGTCGGAAATGGCATTCGAACACCTGTTCGGTAGTGTCGCCGTACTCCGTCGTAAGGGGTCGGAGTGGGGTTCCCCGGTTTTCCACCGGACGCCGGTTGCGCCAGACGCTTGTCGGTGGCCCCACGTAGCGTCCCTCGCGACAACGATCGACCACCCAGAAGGGGTTGTGATGGCAGACCGCGACAAAGCCCTCGACACCGCACTCGCGCAGATCGAGCGTCAGTTCGGCAAGGGCTCAGTAATGCGTCTGGGAGATGAGACCCGGGCACCCGTCGAGGTGATTCCTACCGGTGCGGTCTCGCTCGATCTCGCGCTCGGGATCGGTGGTCTGCCGCGTGGTCGGATCGTCGAGATCTACGGCCCCGAGTCGTCCGGTAAGACGACCGTGGCGTTGCACGCCGTGGCGAACGCGCAGGCGCTGGGTGGTATCGCAGCGTTCATCGACGCTGAGCACGCCCTCGACCCTGAGTACGCCAAGAAGCTCGGCGTCGACACTGAC
>JBJMHG010000038.1:0-5557 GCA_045807485.1 Actinomycetes bacterium | reverse complement strand
ACCGTCATCAAGCAGTCGGAGAGCGGCTTCGCCAGATTGGGAACGACAATTCTCATCACCGTTGCGAAGGCGCCGCCGCCGACCCCGAGCGATTCCGCGTCACCGTCACCATCACCGTCAGCGACACCAAGCGACACGCACACCAACAATGGCGGCGGGCAGGGCAACCCTCCGTGATTGGCTCAGCGCGCGGAGACCACGGGCGCTAGACCAGCTGAACGGCCAACCGCGTCCGGATCACCGCATACTGTGAGCCAGTTGGCCAGCATGAGATGACCGTTCTCGGTGAGCACGGACTCGGGGTGGAACTGCACTCCCTCGACCGGCAAGGTGTGGTGACGCATCGCCATGATCACGCCGGACGCCGTGGTTCCGGTGATCTGCCAATCCTCTGTCACGGTCGAGGCATCGACGGCGAGTGAGTGGTAGCGGGTTGCGGTGAATGGGCTGGGCACTCCCGCAAGAACGCCTACGCCTTGATGCTCAACCAGGCTGGTCTTTCCGTGCAGCAGTTCTGGGGCGCGGGTTACCTTGGCGCCATAAGCGACCGCCATGGCCTGAAGCCCGAGACATACCCCGAAGATCGGCACCCGCCCGGCAAGTTGCTGCACCAGCTCGACGCACACGCCCGCATCTTCAGGGACCCCTGGACCTGGACTGAGCAGGATGCCGTCGAATCCGTCGAGACCGTCGGCGTCCACTAGATCGACATGGTCGTTGCGCACCACGGTGCAGTCAGCGTCCAACTGCGCCAGGTACTGCACAAGGTTGTAGACGAACGAGTCGTAGTTGTCGACCACCAAGACTCGCGGGCTCATGTCATTCAGCGTAAGGCACGCTATCCAGAAGACGAGCTGTCGACCGTCACGTCGGTGAACGGAAGGCGCGGCTCCACCCACGGAAACACCCAGAGAAACAGCGCAGCGACGATGAGCACGAAGACGAGCAGGAGCAACAGGACGCGCAGCCAGGCTGGGCCCGGCGTATGGCGCCACACCCACGCGTACATCAGCTGTCACCGCCGAGTGCGGCGGGGCGTCCCTCGCCCTTGGGTAACTCATCGATCAGTTTGGCGTGAAAGATCAGTCGCTCGTACGACGCCCATCGCGGGTTGCAGGTCGTGAGGGTCATCAATCGTTTCGTCGGTTCCACGCCAGGTTCCCCGGGGACGGGAAGGATCACATCCACCTGAGTCGGTTGAACAATCGACTCCTCGGTGACCTGGTACGTGTACCAAGTCGTCCCCGTTTCGACGATGACCGGATCGCCCTTCTGCAGCTGGTCGAGATACGCGAACGGCTCGCCGTTCGTCGCACGGTGCCCGGCCACCGAGAAGTTCCCGACCTCACCCGGCATAGCGGTTTCCGGGTAGTGGCCGACACCGGACGCCAGTGCGTCCAATGAGACTCCCTGGACGATGGGAACGCGGTAGTTGTCGCCGAGCCGGGGGATGTGCAGGATCGCAAAGGCCTCCCCGCTCTTCAGCGGCAGATCGAACTCCGGATCCTGCGGGGTGATGTCCTCCCAGGTGTGTTCGATGGTGTTCAGCTTCTGCTGAGCCACGCGGTCAGCCTGGAAGTTCGTCCACACCAACTGGTACACGACGAACAGGAGGACGACGACCCCCGCCGTGATGAGCAGTTCACCAAAGACACCGATGGCTCGCCGCACGGTGCTCACTCCACCACCTGTGCGTAGCGAGCAGCAAGCAGCCCTTCGTACGCGGGAACCGTCAGCGACTGGTCAGCCGTCACCTCAAAGCCCAACCCGAGCAGATCCACGTACTGACGGTAGACGTCCAGACGCGGAGAGGCGTCCAACGCGCGCTGCATTCGCTCTGCCGGACCAATGGCTGTCACCCGGTAAGGCGGCGTGTACACCTGCCCGTGGACGAGCAGCGTGCTGCCGACGCAGCGAACGGCACTCGTACCGATGATCCGCTGGTCCATCACGGCGACGGCCTCGGCCCCTCCGGCCCAGAGCGCATTGATGACGGCGTGTACGTCCTGCTCGTGCACGACGTAGTCATCAGCGATGAGGCCCGGGGCAACTCCGGACGCCGATATGGGTGCATCGTTCAGCTCCACAACCAGCCCTGAGCCGGACGCCTCGGAGATCAGTGCCTCGAGGTCGGCGTTGGGACTGATCGGAGTGTCTTCTCCGACAGCGGCGCCCACCTGGCTCTGCAGGTCAGTCACCCGACCGGTCTCGTCCTGCACCCGGGCTTGCTCCGCGCGGATCAGGTCGACGAGGTCGGTACGCCGCTCCGCTCGCAGATCAGTGCCGGACGCCAGGCGGGCCGAGGTGATGGCGAGCACACCGATCAGCAGCAGCACGATCAGCGCGAGGACGCGCCACACCACGGCCATATGCACAGCAACTACGCTAAGGGCAGCGCAACAGCCTGACACTCAAGGAGTGGACGTGCCCAAGTCACGGTCTCGAAAGAAGAGCGACTACGTCGCTCCCCCGGAGAAGAAGCCAGCTGGCGCAGGCGTCAGCGCCCGTTGGGTGGCACCAACGATGATCACGCTGCTCGTCATCGGGCTGGCCTGGGTCGTCCTCTACTACGTTGCATCTGGCTCGATCGGTTTCATTGACGACCTCGGAGCCTGGAACGTCGCGATTGGATTCGCCTTCATGTTTTCCGGGCTGATGGTCGCCACCCGCTGGAAGTAGCGGGCTGGTCCCGTCTGGTGGAACAGCCTTCGGAAGTACACCCGTGTAACTACATCCACAGTGGGGATAACCGCTGTGGATAACGTCGCAGATGCACTCCGCTGGGTTCGTGACTGGCAACGTCATAGGCGCATTCCCGGCGTCGCGCTCGTCGTCACCGATCGCAGCCAGACGCTGGTGACGGAACTGTCCGGAGTCGCCGACCGCGCGGGTATGCGCCCCCTTTCTCCCGAGCAGCGCTGGCAGATCGGCTCGATCTCCAAGGCCTTCACGAGCATTGCCGTGCTGCAGATGGAGGCGCAGGGATTGCTCTCGGTGGAAGACCGCCTCACCGACCATCTGCCATGGGTGTCTCCGCAGCTGAACCCCGACATCACCTTGCACCACTTGATGTCACACACCGCCGGACTGCCGGGCGGCAGCGAGTGGACGCCCGACTCGCTCCTCGAGTCGGCGGTGCAGGGCATCGTCGGCAGACCGCAACCTCCCGGGAACAGGTACCACTACTCCAACCCCGGCTACGAGCTGCTGGGTGACGTCGTCGAGGCAGTCAATGGCCGACCGATCGAGCGCCATCTTGAAGAGCGAGTAGTGCGACCGATGGGCATAACTGCGGCGTCCGGCTCAGTCGTCGCCAGAGACCGAGAGCGGGACGTGCGAGGGCATCGGCCACCGCGCGATGACGTTCTTTGGACGGGTCAGAGCGAGCAAGCACCCGACGCCTTCTTTCCGACGTGCACCGCCGACGGCGCGATCGTCGCCACACCTGAGGATATGGCGGTCTACCTTCGCTTTCTGCTCAGCAGCGGCAGCGACGAGGTGCTCGGCGCCGAGGGCTTCGCGCGATTGTCCGGCCGACACGTATCGACAGGAGACGGCTGGTACGGCTACGGGCTGCACACCACGGAGATCGCTGGACGCGTCACCCTTGGACACAGCGGCGGAATGGTCGGAATGTTTGCCGACGTCCAGGTCGATCACGCTGCAGGGATCGGAACGTGCCTGCTCATCAACGGACACGCGGACGTATCACCCGCCAACGCCTACGTGCTCGCGGTTCTCTGCGGACTCGTACCGGTTGAACCAAAATGGCCATTACCGGGTCGGCACGACAACACCACGGAGAACCGAGAGCACGACCGGTTCGCCGGGCTTTATCGCTCGTACAACCCGTGGATGCCCACGGTGCGTGTCATTCGCCAAGACGGCGTTCTGTATCTCGTTGATCCGGTCCAGGGTGATGAGTCAGTTCTTCACCCAGACGGCGAGGCCGCCTTTGGAGTTGGTCATCCACAATCACCTGATGTCGCCGAGTTCGACGTTGCGGTCAACGGCGCGTATCAACGCCTGGTCATCTCCGGATGTGTCTATGGGCGAGCACGCCGCGAGGAGTGACCGGTCTACAGCTCCCCGATCCTGACCAGGTTCTCCATGCACGTCTTTTTGTAGAACACCTGACCCTGCGCGTTGTCGTAGGTGCAGGCCTTGATCTCGTTGCTACGCGAGACCGTGACGCCGGCCAACACCGCAAACATCAGCACGCAAGCAACAACCGACCAGAGGAACCGGGTGCGCTGCGGGGCGTAGACCATCACCAGCGTCAGCAGTGAACCGACGATGAGGCCGCCCAGGTGTGCCCGCCAGTTGATGTTCAGGCCGGGGATGAATCCGATGACCGCGTTGATCAGGATCAAGGCGATCAAACCGCCGAGGTCGAACCGCAGCTTCACAGACAGCACGAACAGAGCGCCGAAGATTCCAAACACGGCACCGGACGCGCCGACCGAAGTCTGCAATGGACTGTCGACTGCGTACGAAAGCACCGAGCCGCCAAGCGCGCTCAAGAGGTAGACCGTCAGGTAGCGCCAACGTCCGAGCCGCGCTTCAACCGCTGCTCCCACGAACCACAGCGCGATCATGTTGAACGCCAGATGCGTGAAGCCGGTGTGCAGGAACGCCGACGTCACGAGCCGGTACGCCTCACCGTCAGCTGCGACTGCTCCACCTTGCATCGCATAGTCGCCCAGCAGTCGGTGGCCGAGCGCTGAGTCGATGACGAATACCAAGATGTTGACTGCCACCAAAATCTTGGTGATCAGCGCCGGGTCGCCGTGGATCGCACCACCACTGAGGGTGCGTGCCTGTCTGCTTGTCGCCGCGGCTTGCCGCACGCAGTCGGGGCACTGGAAGCCGACCGGTGCACTCACCATGCAGTCTGGGCAGATTGGGCGCTCGCACCTGACACACCGAATGTGGCTCTCGCGCTCTGGATGCCGATAGCAGGTCGGCGGCGCAGCTGCTCCGAGCTCTTCGGGTGATTGCTCAGTCATGCGGGACGCGTCAGGCGACGCGCTCGATGGTGACCGACTCGATGACCACAGGATCGATGGGTCGGTCTTGACCACCGGTTGGCGTCGCGGCGATCGCGTCGACCACCGCGCGCGAATCAGCATCTGCGACTTTGCCAAAGATGGTGTGTTTGAAGTTCAGCCAATCCGGCTTGTCGACGGTGATGAATAACTGCGAGCCGTTGGTACCGGGGCCAGCATTCGCCATCGCGAGGAGATACGGCTCACTGAAGGTGAGCTCGGGGTGAAACTCGTCTCCGAACTGGTACCCAGGGCCGCCCGTTCCCGTACCGAGCGGGTCTCCACCCTGAATCATGAAGCCACTGATCACGCGGTGGAAGGTAGTTCCGTCGTAGAGCTTGGTAGTGCTGACCTCACCGCTATTTGGGTGCCGCCACTCGCGACTGCCTTCGGCCAGCTCGACGAAGTTCGCGACCGTCTTCGGAGCGTGGTTAGGGAAGAGCTCGAGGCGGATCGCACCCCGGTTGGTGTTCAGCGTCGCGAAGAGTTGCTCAGCCACTGATTGGTCC
>JBJMHG010000037.1:0-2808 GCA_045807485.1 Actinomycetes bacterium | reverse complement strand
TACCAAGCGGCCACGATGCAGGCGGCACCGACGGCGACCAACCACCACTGCTCCGTGAGACCAACGATCGCGAGACCGGCAATCGCGCCGACGGTAAAGCTGAGCAACGCCGCGGCACGAACGGTCACCGGATCGGCGAGCCCGGACGCCGTCAGCCGGGTCGGGCCAACGCGAACGTCATCGGTACCGCGAACGCCGTCGCTGTAGTCGTTCGCGTAGTTGACGCCGACCTGGAACGCCAGGGCCACGACAAGTGCGAGTGCGGCCAACAGCAGATCGGCCGCTCCGTAGTAGGCAGCCACTCCAGTGCCGGCAGCCACCGGTGACACGGCCGCGGGGAGGGTGCGGGGACGGGCGCCCTGCAGCCACTCGCGTGGTGTCGCCATGGCTGGTCCCTCCGGTGTCGGCTGCGTCATCGTGCCAGGTCGTCGACGACTGCGCGCACCGCGGCACGGTCTGCTTTGCCTGACGCGAGCTGCGGCAGAGTCGATACGCGGATCACCGCCTTGGGCAGCCAGGCGTCAGGAATTTGCCCGCGTACGTCAGCCACGACGCGGGCCTCATCGAGGCTGGACGCCGCGGTCACCACCGCGACCACGCGCTCACCCCACTCGACGTCGGAGACTCCGACGACCACCGCTTCGTCGATGTCCGGCAGGTCGAGCAGCGCTCGCTCTACCGCCTCGGCTGGAATCTTGACCCCCCCACTGATCAGCACGTTGTCGGCTCGGCCTTCGACGGTCAGAACCCCGTCGTCGACACGTCCAATGTCACTGGTCGCGAACCATCCATCGACCGATGTGCCGTCGGGACCACCACCGAGGTAGCCGTCGAAGAGCACTGGCCCTCTCACTCGGATTCTGCCGTCGCGGTCGACGTCGACGGCTACTCCGTCCAGCGGGACGCCGTCGTAAACGCATCCTCCGCACGTCTCCGTCATCCCATAGGTGCGGATGACCGTGACGCCTGCGTCCTTCGCCCGACTCAACAGACCGGGAGAGATGGCCGCGCCACCCACCAGCACGGCATCCAGCCGCCACAGCGCTTCCAAGCCGGCGCCGTCGTCGACCAGTCGTTGCAGTTGGGTTGGTACCAGTGCCGTGTAGTGCGGTTGCTCGGTGGACGACACGTCCATAGCCGACACGGCGTCCGCGAAGCGCTGTGCAGTAAACGGTTCGTCGAGGTTGAGGACGCCGGGGCTGAGACCGGACCGCAGGGAGCGCACCAGAACCTGCAGTCCCGCGATGTGTGTCGTCGGAAGGGCGAGCAGCCAACGTCCGACACCTCCAAGAGCGCTGTGCGTGAGGTCGGCGGACGTGGCAAGTGCGCCTCGTGACAGGACTGCAAGTCGAGGGTCACCGGTTGACCCAGAGGTCGGAACCACGAGCGCGGCATCCCACGGCAACGCGGGGTGCCCGTCAACGTCTCGCCCTAACAGAGAGTCATGTTCGGCGCCGTGCTCGCTCACGGCCATGAGCGGAGCCCCACCTGCCAAGGCACGCGACAAGCGTGGGAGAAACGCTTGCACCTCCGCGGGGGTTTGCGGTGCTTCCACCAGCTCAACTGCCCGAGAGACCTGCGTCACGAGGGCATTCTGTCGCCTCTCCGAGGGTCCGACAGACCGCATCCCACTCAGGCGACCTGCCTTCGCTCGCACTACCCTGGAGCGTCGATCGAACAGGAGCGCACTCGATGAGTGACCAGAGCCAGCACCCGGACGCCGTGAGCACCGCCAAGCCAGGCGCCGACTGGGTCAACGCGGCCGACTACTCCGACATCGAGTACCACGAGGCCGAGGGCATCGCAAAGATCACGATCAATCGGCCCGAAGTTCGCAACGCATTTCGGCCGCAGACTCTGTTCGAGCTTTCCGACGCCTTCGATCGAGCGCGAGATGACGACCAGGTGGGCGTCATCATTCTCACCGGCAAAGGCGACAAGGCCTTCTGCTCCGGCGGCGATCAGCGGATCCGCGGTGATGACGGCTACCTAGGAAATGACGACGTTGCACACAAAGGCATCGGACGCCTCAACGTTCTCGACCTGCAGGTGCAGATTCGTCGCACACCCAAACCCGTTGTCGCGATGATTGCCGGTTACGCCGTAGGCGGTGGGCACGTTCTGCACGTCGTCTGCGACCTCTCGATCGCCGCAGAGAATGCCCGCTTTCAACAGACTGGCCCCAAGGTCGGCTCCTTCGACGGCGGCTACGGATCGGGTCTGCTGGCCCGCCACGTCGGGCAGAAGCGGGCCCGCGAGATCTGGTTCCTTTGTCGTCAGTACGACGCCCAGACTGCGCTGCAGTGGGGATTGGTGAATGCGGTCGTTCCATTAGAAGAGCTCGAAGTCGAAACGGTGCAGTGGTGTCGCGAGATGCTGCAGCACTCGCCGCTCGCGCTGCGCATGCTCAAGGCCTCGCTCAATGCTGCTGACGATGGCCTCGCTGGCGTCCAGCAGCTCGCTGGTGACGCGACACTGCTCTTCTACATGACTGAAGAAGCGCAAGAGGGGCGCGATGCTTACGTCGCCAAGCGCAAGCCCGACTTCGGCAAGTTCCCGAAGCGCCCGTAGCGGTAGACGAAGGTTAGACGAAGGTATGGCATCCGCTCTTCCCAGCGTCGACGCGCTGCTCGACGGCTCAGTCGGATTCACGGTGACGCTGACGACTCGATTTCGCGGTACTCGAGTGCGGCAGGGACTGCTGTTGCACGGGCCGATCGGATGGGCCGAATTCGCGCCCTTCGGCGAGTACGACGCCAAGGAAAGTGCACGGTGGCTTTCTGCTGCCATCGAAAGCGGCTGGATCGG
>JBJMHG010000036.1:0-9215 GCA_045807485.1 Actinomycetes bacterium | reverse complement strand
GCGCGGTTGCGGTTCTCGAGGATTCGCAGCGGCATCAAAGCGTGTCGACTGCGAGCTTCCAGAATGATGAAAGTGATAAGCAGGAGCACCGAGACGACCAGGATCGCGATGTTGGTGGAGTTCGTCCACGCCTCCTTGGCTGGCGACGCGACTCCTGATGCAGCGTTCTCGCCGATGTCTGTAGCGATCCTGGTGAGGCCGTACACCAACAAGGCGAGACCAGAGGTCGCAGTGATGGCACCTGGCAGATCGAACTTTCCGGAGTGACGCTCGGTCTCGTGCAACGCCTTGCGTGCCACGAGCGCGATGAAAATGCCGATCGGCACGTTGACGAACATCACCAAGCGCCAGTCGACCTCGGTCAACAGGCCACCCAGGATCAGGCCAATCGCTGCCCCAGCGCCCGACATGGCCGCATACACACCCATGGCGCGGTTGCGCTCTTTACCCTCGGGGAACTCGGTGGCGATCAGTGACAGCGCAGTCGGTGCGGCGATCGCAGCACCCAGGCCCTGCACTGCGCGGAAGAACAACAGGGCCGCTTCGTTCCACGCGAGCCCACCCCCGAGCGAGCCCAGCGCGAACAGCCAGATACCGAAGATGAAGACCCGGCGGCGTCCGAGAATGTCTCCGGCCCGACCGCCGAGCAGCAAGAAGCCGCCGAAGGCAAGCGTGTAGGCGGTGAGAACCCACTGCAGGTTCGCCGGCGTGAAGCCGAGATCAATAGCGATGTGGGGAAGCGCGATGTTCACGATGGTCGCGTCAAGGACCACCATGAGCTGCGCGGTGCAGATCACGACGAGCGCGAGCCCGAGGTTTCTCGGTGCCTCGATTTGTGAGTCGGACTCGACGCTCTGATCAGAGCTGGTCATGCCTCTCCTTGATGTTGTGTGGTGGGGGAGCCTGGGTTCACTGCTGGGTGGCCGGAGCTCCGGTCAGCAGCGGGAGCCAGACGTCATCGACGAGCCTGGTGAGGTATTGCTCATCGACGGGTTCGGGGGTGAGCAGATGCCGATAGATCAGCATTGCGGGTGCGGCATCCACAAGAAAGTGAATATCAGTCGCCTCTGACACCTCACCGCGTGCTTGGGCTCGGCGCAAGATCTCGATGGCGCCTGCACGCTTGGCCTCGATCACCTGTTCGTAGAACGCGTGAGCAAGCTCGGGGTCGGCACCGCAGGCCGACACCATGCCGCGCATGACGCAGAGCTGCTCGTGGCCGGAGTGCTCCGTTGCGCCTTTGAGCAGGGTCATCAGGTCAGTGCGGAGGTCTCCAGTATCGGGAAGTGGGGCGGTATCCAGCCCCTTCATGTAGCGAATCGCCGCGACGACCAGCTCGGCCTTGTTCTGCCAGTGCCGATACAGGGTCGCTTTGCTCGCGCCGGCCCGCTCAGCCACCGCGTCCATGGTGGTTCGGTCGTAACCGACCGACTGGAGCTCTTCGATCGCCGCCTGCAGGATCTCTTCGTGGCGGAGGACACGGGTTCGCGTCAGGCGAGCTGCGACGGCTTGTGGCGTCATGACTCACCTCGTGAGATCTGGAATCTGGGGCTGATCGACGGGGACTGATGGAGTAAACGAAACGAAACAGTTTCGTACCGCCGGTCACGCTAGCCGCCTCAGTCCGGGTCGTCAACCCTGGTCAGGAGACTCGTTCCAAGGATCTGCCTGCTTGGATGTCCCCCATGTCGACTGCAGATCTGGCCTTTGTCGGAGGACGAATCTTCACCGGGCGGGGGCGTCCGGCTGAGCCCGGCGCGCTAGCGGTCTCTGACGGCGCGATCGTGGCGGTCGGCTCCGATGACCAGATCCGAGATCTCATCGGCTCGAGTACCGAGGTGGTCGAGATCGGCGACCGACTGCTCACCCCTGGGTTTCAGGATGCGCACGTTCACCCGGTGTACGGCGGCACCCAGATGTCACAGTGCGACCTGCACGCCGTGGTCACCCAGGACGAGAGCGTCGCCACAGTGGCGAGCTACGCGGCGGCAAATCCCGAGGCCTCGTGGATTCTGGGCGGTGGCTGGTCGATGGAGGCATTTCCCGGCGGTCTTCCCACCGCTGCGCTGCTCGACGCGGTCGTTCCCGACCGACCGGTCTTCTTGCCGAACCGTGACGGTCACAGCGGCTGGGTCAATACCAAGGCGCTCGAGGCTGCCGACATCACTCGTGACACCGCTGATCCCACCGACGGCAGGATCGAGCGGGACGCCGACGGCAATCCGACCGGATGTCTGCACGAGGGCGCAATGGCATTGGTGAGCGCACTGGTTCCGGGGCCGACCGATGACGACTACGACCGCGGGCTCGACGTCGCGCAGCACTACCTTTTTTCGCTGGGCATCACCGGATGGCAAGACGCGATCATCGGTGAGGTCAATGGACGCCCCGACAACGCGCAGGCCTACGTGAGAGCCGTCAATGACGGACGCCTCAAGGCGCGTGTGGTCGGCGCCCTCTGGTGGGACCGCGCGCGCGGTGTCGAGCAGATTCCTGAGCTGGTGGCGCGACGTGCGGCGTCCAGCGTCGGCCGCTTTCAGGCCACGAGCGTCAAGATCATGCAGGACGGCGTCGCCGAGAACTTCACAGCGGCGATGACGGCACCGTATCTGGACGCGTGCGGATGCCAGACGCAGAACGCTGGGTTGTCGTTCGTCGACCCCGACGTGCTCAACGACGCTGTGGTTGCGCTGGACGCCGAAGGCTTCCAGGTGCACTTTCACGCGCTCGGAGACCGCGCCGTCCGTGAAGCCCTTGATGCGATCGAGAAGGCTCGGCAAGCGCATGGCATGAACGACCTGCGTCACCACCTGGCGCACATCCAGGTAGTGCACCCCGAAGACATCCCGAGGTTTGCTGCGCTCGGGGCGGCGGCAAACATGCAGCCGTTGTGGGCCTGTCACGAACCGCAGATGGACGAGCTGACCATCCCATTCCTCGGCGACCCACGCTGGCGGTGGCAGTACCCGTTCGGCGCGCTCGAGCGCGCGGGTGCTCGCCTGGTTGCCGGTAGCGACTGGTCGGTGAGCAGTCCGGACGTGATGTGGGGCACTCACGTAGCGGTCACGCGAATGCCACCGCCAGACGGAGACGACCACTCCGACAAGGAAGCCTTCATCGCCGAGCAGGCGCTCTCGATCGAATCGTCATTGACTGCCTACACGCAGGGATCGGCGTGGGTGAACCACCTGGACGAGACAACCGGCACCCTTGAGGTTGGCAAGTTGGCCGATCTTGCGTTGCTCGAACGAGATCCATTCGCGGTCGACCCGATGGAGATCGGCACGATCGAGGTAGAGCAGACCTTCGTGCAGGGCGAGCGCGTCTTCGCGCGCTGAGCGCTGTCATCGGACGGCGTCCAGCACCTCGAGCAACCACTTCGCCCCATGCACACGAGCCTTGCCACCCGTGGTGCTCGCGACGCGATCGCGGAGGGCGCGATCACTGGTGACGACAACCAGGTCAGCGTCCCGAACAGCCAGCTGCTCGGACGCGGCCACGATCGCGTCATCCCCCGAACCGTTGGAGACGATGGCCTTGATGGGAGACGGAATGGTCGCCGTTCTCGCCTTACCTTCGATGACCAGGTGTACCGCTGTCACGACTCCCGAGTGCTCACCAACAGCGAGGGTCATGGACACCAGTGCGATCAGCCGGTCGGCGAGGCGTTGGGTCGCGCCGGCCCGGTCAGCCCACCATCCATCAGGGACCGAGCCGACCACGTTGGCGCTGTCGACGATGACGTGGATGCTCGGAAGCTTGACCATCGGCCAGGTGGAGCCGAAGCCTGGGTGCAGTGGTAAATCGCTCACGCCGTCCGAAGGCACCCACAGCAGCTCGGCCGACTCCTCGTTGGGCGTCGTCGACAGCTGGTCGTCGGTGTCGCCATACACCGTCGTGTAGCTCCACCCGCCATGGTCGTCGATGAACTCGTGTCTGACCCTGACCCGCGTGACGTCGAGGTCGGTCTCCTCGTGTGCTTCGCGCAGTGCAGCTTCAGCCACTGACTCGTGACTGTCGCGCGCGCCGCCCGGCAAGCCCCAAGTGCCACCGTGGTGACACCAGTCAGCCCGGTGCTGAAGGAGCAGACGCAGTGTTCCGTCGGCGTCCACCGTGTGCAGCAGCAGGCCAGCAGCGCCGTGTACCCCCCAGTGCCGATGGCCTTGGTCACACTCGACCCACCCGTTGCCATCGCGTTCCACCCCCCTTGGCTACCACGACTCGACGACGCTGGCTCGGTCAGTCCACCGCAACGTGACCTGGCCCTTTGGGTGCGGTGTAGCACCGGTTCCGTAGAACGGAAGTATCGGCCCACCTACGAGAAGCAAGGTCGCGCTGGCGAAGACATAGGGCCGGCCTTTGTTCCGTAGAAAGCAATGGGCGTAGCACCGCACCCAGATTGGGGCGGGCCGGCCCCGCCGGAGTGTGTCGGACGCCACGGGCCCCCGGCAGGTGGCTGTCAGGCCAGCAGGTCTCGTTCGACTACTCCGCGCAGTGCGCTGCGAAGGCGCCAACGGTTCTCGAGCGACGGCTGCAGCAGGACCTGGATTCCAAGTCCGTCGAAGAGCCCGGCGAATCGCAAGGCGAAGTCAGCCGGATCGACCTCTTGCTTGAACTGTCCGCGACGCTGACCATTGCGGACGATGGTCTCGATCATCGTCACCCACCGGGTGTAGATCTCTTGGTTGCGTTCACGGAGCTCGTCGCGGCGTCGGGCTTCGTTCCAGAACTCCAGCCAAATCGCCCACTCGTCGGCAACGTCGGCGTCAGGAATCTGCAGGTCGATCAACCGAAGCAGCTGCTCACGTGGCTCGGTCAGCGAGACCAGCTCGGCGCGGTGGCGCTGGTGAGAGCGTTCGGACGCGTGCTGCAGGGCGGCGTCGAGCACATCGACCTTGGTCGGGAAGTAGTAGTGAACGGTTCCAGTGCTGGTGCCGGCGCGGCGGGCGATGTCAGAGACCCGAGCCGCCGCGTAGCCACGCTCCACCACGACGGTGACCGCGGCGTCCAGGATCGCCCTTCGGCGGTCCTCCTCGGCAGCTGCCACACTCATGCGGGCATACTAACTGACGCGTCAATCATCAGGCGGCACGGCTCGACAATGTCCGTTTCACCTGCTGAAATGGTGACCTGTCGCGATTGACTGGCGCGTCAGGTCATCGTCATGATGGCCGTCTGACCCACTGGAGGATCTGAGTATGTTGCGCGACCTGCCGACTGAGCTGGTGCCCCTCACCGAGGAGCAGCAGGCCATCGTCGAGCTCACTCGCAGGTTTGCGGAGGAGCAGATCCGTCCGATCGCGCGTGAGGTCGACGAGGCAGACACCGAGACACCGTGGGAGATCTGGCGCAAGGCCGCCGAGATCGGTCTGACCGGGTTCATGCTCCCGGAGGAATTTGGGGGCGGAGGGTTCACCGATGCGTTCAGCCAGTGCTTGGTGCAAGAAGAGCTGTGTGCCGGCGATCCAGGGATCGGCAACTTGGTCGCGTCCAACGGGTTCTTCGCGCACCCCGTGATGGAGCTGGGCGACCACGAGCAGAAGGTTCGTTGGCTCACGCCGCTGGCACAGATCGATACCCCGATGACATCGCTCGCGGTGACCGAGCCAGAGGTCGGCTCAGACTCTGCCGCCATTAGCACGAAGGCGGTGAAGGTCGACGGGGGTTACCGCATCAGCGGGCAGAAGACGTGGATCAGCAACGGCGGGGCTGCGGAGTTCTACGTCGTGTTCGCCAAGACCGACCCGAGCGAACGGTCGCGCGGTGTCACTGCGTTCATGCTCAAGAAGGGCGCTGAAGGGCTCTCGTTCGGTAAACCCATGAAGAAGATGGGACAGCGCGCGTTGGTCAACACTGAGGTGTTCCTCGATGACGTCTTCGTGCCGGACGCCGATCGCCTCGGCGACGAAGGCCAGGGCTTTTATGGGCTGATGCACACGTTTGACGCTTCGCGGGCCATTCTTGGCGCCGCCGCCACTGGTGCAGCACGCGCCGCAACCGAGTACGCGCTCGAGTACGCCAAGCAGCGCAAGCAGTTCGGCAAGCCCATCATCGAGCATCAGGCAGTGGCATTCCGATTGGCTGACATGGCTACTCGGGTCGAGCAGTCTCGCCTTCTGGTGTGGCGCGCGGCCAAGCGTTTGGACGCCGGTCTCGATGCCACAGCCATCTGCGCTCAGGCGAAGCTGGTCGCGTCCGAGGCTGCGATGTTCTGCACCTGGGGTGCGGTCCAGACGCTGGGAGGCTGGGGCTACTCACGGGAGTTCCTGGCCGAGAAGTGGATGCGCGATGCCAAGCTAGAAGAGATCGAGGAAGGCACCTCCGACATCCAGCGGCTCATCATCTCGCGCCGTCTCGCGTCCAGCCCCTCGACAGGAGCGTTCTCATGACCGACCAGATCCGACCCATCGATCCGCAAGCGTTTGCCGGCAAGGTCGCTGTCGTGACAGGGGGCGGCAGTGGCATCGGCCTTGGCATCGCTCGTCGCCTTGCCTCTGGCGGTGCTCGCCTCGCACTGATCGGACGCAACGCCGACAAGCTGGCCGCCGCCGCCGGGCAGATCGCGGGCGATGTCCCGACTGCGCAGGTGGTGATGCGCTCACTGGACGTACGCGACCACGAGGCCGTCGGCGAGGCGTTCACGTCGATCAACGATGAGCTGGGTGGACTCAACCTGTTGGTCAACAACGCGGCCGGCAACTTCGTGGTGCCTGCAGAGCAGATGAGTCCGAACGGCTTCAAGGCAGTCGTCGACATCGTGCTCAACGGCACGTTCTATTGCTCACGAGCGTTCGCGAACATCGCGAAGGAGCAGAGCGGCGGTTCCATTCTCAACGTCATCGCAACCTACGCATGGACGGGACATCCCGGCGTCGTGCACAGTGCTGCCGCGAAAGCTGGTGTGCAGGCGATGACTCGCACACTGGCCGTTGAGTGGGCGCGCTACGGCATCCGGATCAACTGCATCGCACCCGGGCCGACTGAGACCGAGGGAGCGGGCGCCGCCCTGTGGCCCACCGAGGAAGACCGGGTCAGCCTGACCAACTCTGTCCCGCTCAAGCGCTTCACCACGCCCGAAGAGGTTGCGGTATCGGCGGCTTTCTTGCTGTCCGATGAGGCTGCCTACGTCACTGGTGACACGCTGGTCGTCGACGGCGGACAGTGGCTTGGCAAGCAGGTCTACGGGTTCTCCGGGGCACCCTCGTGGTGAGTGCTTCGGTCGGTGCCAATCGGCTCGCCGGGGTAACCGGAGGTGAAGTCGTCGTTGCGGCGTTGGCGCTGCATGACGTCCACGTCGTGTTTGGCATCCCCGGTACCCACAACCTCTCGGTCTTCGATGCTCTGACGCGATACGGCATCCGCACTGTTGCGACCACACACGAGCAAGGCGCTGGCTATGCCGCTGACGGGTATGCCCGCACCTGCGGACGCCCCGGCGTTGCAGTAGTCACCAGCGGTCCAGCCGTCTACAACGCTGCCACCGCAGTGGCGCAGGCCTACTCCGACTCGATCCCGATGTTGCTGGTCAGCCCGGGAATGCCCCGCACCCTTCCGGTCGGCGGACCGGGTAGCGGGTACCTGCACGAGGCGAAAGACCAGACCGGCGCCATGGACCGAATCGCCGCTCGATGTCTACGCCCGAACACGCACCAGCAGATCGCCGACGCCGTCGCAGAGGCGTTCACTGCCTTCGCCGGCGGGCGTCAGCGCCCCCTGCACCTCGAGGTTCCGCTCGACCTGCTCGACGAGCTCGGCGACGCAGAGCTTCGGCTAGCCACGGTTGAGTCCAACCCGACGCCGGACGCCACAGTGCTCGCCGATGCTGCTCGACGCCTGTCGGTGGCGGTACGCCCGATGGCGGTGGCAGGCGGGGGAGCGCGCACGGCGTCCAACGAGCTGACTGCCGTCGTCGAACGACTTGCAGCGCCGGTCGTGACGACGATCAATGGCAAGGGCGCGGTGGACGAGACACATTCACTGTCGCTGGGCACGCGGCTAGGGACCGCGGCCGGGCTCGCCGCGGCCAACGACGCTGACGTGCTGCTGCTCGTCGGCACCGAGGTCGGCAACTCCGACCTGTGGCAAGGTTCGCTGTCGCCGCGCGGACACGTGATTCGGATCGACATCGATCCACGCATGGCCGACGTCAACGTTGCGTCCGACTCCATGCTCGTGGGCGATGCGGCCACAGTGTTGCTGCAACTCGACTCCGCCCTCGCCGAGCTCGACGTCTCTGGCCGATCTGTTCCTGGTTGGGTCGAGCAGCTTCGTGCCGAAACCGCACGTGAGACGGACGCGGCTGGCGCGAGGTGGCGACCGTGGATCGACGCCATCGAGGCGGCGCGTGAGGAGGACGCGGTCATCGCGACCGACAACGCGATGTCTGTCTACTTCGGTGCCATTCCGGCCATGACCATGCGGGCTCCGGGCAACTTTCACTTTCCCACCGGTTTCGGCACCTTGGGCTTCACCGTTCCGGTTGCTGTCGGTGCCGCGCTGGCCGCACCGGATCGACAGGTGATCGGCATCACCGGGGACGGTGGCCTGCTGTTCACCGCCACCGAGCTCGCGGTTGGCGCTGCCGAACAGCTCCCGATCGCCGTGGTGGTGTTCGACAACAGTGGATATGGCGAGATCCGTGCCGAGATGCTCGAGCGCGACGAAAAGCCGCTCGCCGTCGATGCTCCCCCTCGCGATCTGGTGCTCTTGGCCCTTGCCCTTGGCGCCCATGGCGTCCGCATCGACGATCCAGAGACGCTCACCTCGGAGCTGCGGGCCGCACGCCAGCGACTCGGTCCCACCGTCCTGGTCGTCACCGAGCCAGTCCCACCGGAAGGATCCCCGCGTTGAGCTCTCACAACTCTTACCTCGAGCTCACGTGGACCGACGAGGTCACTAGCATCAAGGGTTATGTCGTGATCGACACCGTCAGTCGCGGCGTCGCCGGAGGCGGCCTTCGCATGCGCAGCGGCGTGACTGTCGACGAGGTGCGCGACCTCGCCCAGGCCATGACGCTGAAGGAAGCCGTGGTCTACACCGAGGGCGACCGCTACATCCCGCTGGGCGGTGCGAAGGCAGGCATCGACTGCGACCCGTACGACCCGCGGGCCCGCGAGGTGCTTGGACGATTCGGTCGGGCGATGAAGCCTCTCATCCAGACTCTCTTCGCGACCGGCGAAGACTTCGGTGTGCGGCAGGACGTCATAGACGAGGTC
>JBJMHG010000035.1:0-5828 GCA_045807485.1 Actinomycetes bacterium | reverse complement strand
AAGGCCGTCGTCGTCAAGGCCGTCGTCCTCCAAGCCGAGGCGCCAGCTTCGACGGTGGTGGTCGCAAGGACCTGTGCGCCTGAGCTCTTCACGATGCCGGTCGGACGCATAGCCTTTGTTCTCGTCCCATGCAAAGTGTGGATACTCATCGGCCAGGTCGACCATGATTGCGTCCCTGGTGGTCTTGGCCAACACACTCGCCGCAGCCACCGACGCACACGCCAGGTCGGCCTTGATCTGGGTCACGACGTCGGGAACATCGCACGGTGGCCACGCCGGACCGCTTTCTTGGGTCTCGCGCAGGTCGACCTCCCACATGACGGTCTGCTCTTCGCGGTGTGAGAACCAGTCGTAGGACCCGTCGAGCAAGACCACGTCTGGACGCATGCTGAGCAAGGCCAGCGCACGATGCCCGGCAAGACGCAGGGCAACGGTCAGTCCCCATCTGTCGATCTCGCCCGGTGAGGCGTGTCCGACCGCGTAAGCCAGGCACCAACGTTTGATCACGGGCACAAGAGCTTGACGCCGTTGTGGCGTCAGCAGCTTGCTGTCGGCCAAACCACGGGGCACTCGACCGATGGTCGCGTCGACCACCACGATGCCGACAGTCACAGGGCCTGCGAGCGCACCACGTCCGACTTCGTCGCATCCTCCGACCAACGCAACGCCATCACGCAGCATGGCCTTCTCACGACGTAGCGATGGCCTTACGACGCGTCCGCGTTCTCTCTTCGGTTGGTCGCTGACATCGATCTCAGGTGCGCTCATGGCATCACCGCTGGGCCCACCTCGACCGGCTGATCGGGAACACCGTCTTTCAGCAGGGCGGCTAGCTGCGGCCCCAGATCCGGTGGTGCAACCAGCTCGTCGAACGCTGCCAGGTCATCGACGCTGAACCAATGGTGACCGGAGAGATAGCGCCGCTCCAGCGGCGTGTGACCCGAGACGTCAACCTCATGCTGATCGACGTGCAACAGGTAGAAGACTTCGTCCTGGTCGTACTGGACGCCGTCGAAAGAGAACTGGAACCGGCGGGTCCACACCACGGGACCGAGCTGGTCAGGATCGACGAGATCGAGTCCTACCTCTTCGGCGAGTTCCCGACGTGCCGCGTGCTGTGCTGACTCACCCGGGTCGATGCCACCCCCGGGTGTGTGCCACACCGCCGGTCCAGGACGTTGCGGGTCGCCACCACGCAGCAACAGCACCCGATCATGGGCATCAACGACGATCACGCGCGCTGATGAACGACGAACCGGTGACACGTTTGCCAGCCTAGCCAGCCGGCTCACGGCAGCGCCGCGACGCAGTGCACCGGCACCGCTCCTCAGGAGATTGAGTCGAACGTGTCCGGCTTCTGTAGCAGGTCCCAGTGTTGGAAGGGCCAGATGACAGCAACAGCTCGTCCTCGAACAAGGTCTTCGGGGACGAAACGATCGAGATCGTCTTGACAACGCGAGTCGCTGGAGACCGATCGATGATCACCCATGACCCACAGGTAGTCGGCAGGAACCGTGACGTCGAACTCGCCGGAGCATCCGATCGGTGAGTCTCCCGGCTTGTCACCCGGATACAGGTAGTCCTCGTTCAAAGGCTGGCCGTTGACCACAACTCGACCCTGCGGGTCACAACAGCTGACATGGTCGCCACCGGTTCCGATGACGCGCTTGACCAGATCGCCCTCGGCGCTGTCAGGCGCGACACCAATGAACTCGAGAGCCTGGCGAACGGGATTAGAACTCGACGTGGAGGCCGGGAGCCAGCCACCTGGGTCGGCGAACACGACCACGTCACCTCGGTCAGGTGATCCGAACTCGGTACTGAGCTTGCTCACCAGGATCCAGTCGTCCTCGTTGAGCGTGTCCTCCATGGACCCCGAGGGGATGTAGAACACCTGGGCGACAAAAGCCCGCACGAGCGCGGCCACGACCAGCGCCACCACGACGATGATGAGCGCCTCTGTGAACCAGTGACTGCGCTTGCGCCGTGAGTCGACGACCGTCATGGCTCACTCGATCCAGTCTCGCTCGAATCTGGCTTGGCTGGGCGCGGTGTCTGCGCAGCATCGATGGCGTCGTTGTCGATGCCGTCCGGACGAGTCAGCAAGCCCATGTCGCTGAACGGCCAGATCACGACGAAAGCGCGCCCCACCACGCTGTCAATGGGGATCGCTCCCCCGCCAGGATCACCGATGTGCGCTCTTGAGTCGGCAGATGCGGCTCGATGGTCGCCCATCACCCAGATGCGGTCATCAGGAACCCAGATGTTGAAGGTGTCCTCGGATGGCTTGTTGCCGTTGTAGAGGTACTCCTCTTCGTTCAACGGGACGCCATTGACGGTGATCCGGCCCTGCTTGTCACAACACTCGACATGGTCACCAGGTAATCCGATGACTCTCTTGATGTAGTCCTTCTCGTTCGGCGTCGCGAACCCGAAGGCGCCGGCGACCGAGCGCAGCGCGTCGGTGATGGGGTTGCCGCTGTCGGCGACCTGAATCTCGGGGTCCCACGAGTCGACGCCGCTGAACACCACGACATCACCACGCTGGATGTCGCCGAAGGTGTAGGCGAGCTTGTTCACCATCACACGGTCGCCGACCTGCAGGGTGTTCTCCATCGAGCCGGAAGGGATGTAGAACGCCTGTATCAGGAAGGTCTTGAGAACGAAGGCCAAGGCCAGCGCAATGATGACCAGGATCGGAAGCTCACGCCAAAACGATGAGTGCTTCTTGGACGAACCGTCGTCGGCCTCGTCGGCCGTCGCCGGAGGAGGTGCCACGTCAGATGTCACCGGCTGGCTGACGTCTCGCGGCGCTCCTTGATCTTGGCGGCCTTTCCGCGGCGGTCACGCAGGTAGTAGAGCTTGGCGCGACGCACTTCACCCCGCGTGACAACCTCGATCTGATCGATCACCGGCGAGTGCACAGGGAAGGTGCGCTCGACACCGACGCCGTAGCTGATCTTTCGAACCGTGAAGGTCTCGCGGACACCACCGCCGGAGCGACGGATCACCACGCCCTGAAAGACCTGGACACGACTCTTGTTTCCTTCGATGACCCTTACGTGCACCTTCAAGGTGTCACCGGGACGAAAGTTTGGAATGTCGTTTCTGAGAGAGGCAGCGTCCAGAGTGTCGAGCGTGTGCATTGAGAACTCCTTCGGCTGCCACAGGTCAACCGAGCGCAGGTGACGGCAGCCGCAACGGTGCCGATCGGGGGCGGATCTGGGTGATGCTCGACCGTCGCGCTGTGCCCCCTGTGGCAGGAACGAAACGCACCGATCGGCGCACCTAGTCTGCCACAGGTTGGGCAGTGCTCCGAAACCGCCCGCCGCTCGCCGACCAGCCCAGTTCGGCCAAAATCTCCAGGTCAGAAGGGTCGAGCAGGGCCGGATCGAGCTGAGCGATCAAATCTGGGCGTACGGCGGCAGTTCGCCTGAGGGACGCCGCCCTGCGCCAGGCCGCTACGTCGCCATGGTGGCCAGAGAGCAACACCGAGGGGACTTCAAGCCCTCGCCAGGTGGCGGGCTTGGTGTACGCCGGTGCTTCTAGGGTGCCCGCCGCGTGCGACTCCTCGTCCAGCGACTCAGCGTTCCCGACGACTCCGGGTATCAGCCGTCCCACCGCCTCGATCACCGCAAGGGCCGCGACCTCTCCCCCGTTGAGCACGTAGTCACCGATCGACACCTCTCGAACACGGAATCGGGCGGCGGCATCTTCGACTACTCGCGCATCCAACCCTTCGTAGCGTCCACAGGCGAACACCATCCACGACTCCTGCGCCAAGCTTTGCGCGTCCGACTGAGTGAATGGTGTTCCGGCGGGCGATGGGACCAACAACACCGGGCTGTCGGTCGAGTCCTCTGAAGCGCGCACTGCATCCAACGCCTCGCCCCAGGGTTCTGGCCGCATCAGCATGCCCGGACCGCCGCCGTAGGGCGCGTCATCGACGGTGCGATGGCGATCGTGGGTGAAGTCGCGAAGGTCGTGCACCCTCAGGTCGAGGATCCCGGCTTCCCGTGCTCTGCCCAAGAGCGACAGCTCGAGCACGTCGAAATACGACGGAAAGATCGTGACAACGTCGATGCGCATGCGACCTCCCTTCAGGAAGCACCCAAGTCAAGGAGCCCTTCGGGCAAGTCGGCCACGATGCGGCGACTTTCCAGATCGACCTCAGGAATTAGTTCTTGGACGAACGGCACCATCGCGTCTGCGACCCCCGGCCGCCTCACGACGAGGAGATCCTGGGCACCGTGAAGCACCTCTACAACCTGGCCGAGCGGTTCACCGTCACGGTCGACCACCGTCAGCCCGATGACCTGATGGTCATAGAACTCGTCTGGGTCGCGGGAGCGCTCAGTGAGGTCGACGGGGACCTCGAGCATCACCCCACGCAATGTCGCCGCGGCAGTGCGGTCGTCAATGCCGTCGAAGTGCACGAGCAGGCGGCCGCTGTGCCATCGGTGAGCCGCCACCACCACCTGCGAAGGATCAGAGCGGTCGGTCTGTAGCACCGCTCCATCAGCAAATCGACGGTCAGGTTCATCAGTGCGGACCTCGACAGAGACATCGCCGTGCACGCCATGCGGACGTCCAATCCGACCCACCACAACCGTGGACGGCCGGTCGCCTCCTGAGGCTGCAGTCAAGACCAGTCCGCGGTTCAGCTCAGCGTGAGCCGGCCGAGTCCATGAAGTCGACCCGAACCCGGCGCCCAGAAAGGGCGTCGACAACAGTGCGCATGGACGACGCGGTGCGGCCACCTCGTCCGATCACTCGGCCGAGATCTTCCGGATGCACCCGGACCTCGTACAGTCGGCCGCCTCGACGCTGCTCGCGCAGTCGCACCGAGACGTCGTCCGGGTGGTCGACAATGCCACGAACCAGGTGGTCGAGCGCCTGCTCGATCATTCGCTGGCAGCCTGCTCTGCGGGCTGGGCCTCGCCAGCGGTCTCGGCTGCCGGCTCCGCGGCGACGTCCGCGTCGGTCGCGGTGTCAGTCTTGGTCTCAGTCGCGGTGTCACTCTTGGCGCTGGCATTGGCTTCGGGTTCGGCCATGGGAGCAGGCTCAGACTTCGGCTCAGACTTTGCCCCTGCCTTGGGCTCGGCCTTCTTCTTCGCCTTGGCAGTGGTGGCCGCCTTGTCGTCGATACCTGCGGCTTCCTTGGCCGCAACTTCGAAGACCGACTTCTTGTCAGCCTTGGGCTCGGCCACCTTCATCGGCGGCGGCGCTGGCTCGCCCTTGAACGCCTGCCAGTCCCCGGTCACTCTGAGGATGGCGGCAACAGCCTCAGTCGGCTGAGCACCTACGCCCAGCCAGTACTGGACGCGCTCGGACTCGACCTGGATCCGGGAGGGGTCATCGAGCGGGTGGTACTGCCCGATCTCCTCGATCGCGCGACCGCCTCGCTTGGTGCGGGCATCAGCCACGACGATCCGATAGTGCGGCTCTCGCATCTTGCCGATGCGCTTCAGCTTGATCTTGACTGCCACGAGGCGTTGAACTCCTGGTTCTGAAGTGGTCTCGGGACGCTACGGGCGTGGGGTTGCCGCGCGGTGACTCGAGGGGACTCGAAGGGATTCGACGGAGAGAGGGCCGCCGACCCGTCGGGTACAGCTGGCCAGTCTGCCAGAGGTGCTGCCGCCCGCCCAAACCAGACCAACTGAACCGGTCAGGAGCCCTTCAGCAGGTCCATGAACTCCGGTGGGAGCTCCTCGAGGGACGCCTCCGGCGCCGTCTCTGGCACAGCGTCGTCTCCCGGTCGCTGCGCCGCCTGCTGCGCCCGCTTGGCGGGGTTGCCACTGACGCGTCCCTTCTTGCCCTTCTTCCCT
>JBJMHG010000034.1:0-6316 GCA_045807485.1 Actinomycetes bacterium | reverse complement strand
CGCCAAGTGGCGTCTGCCGGGCAACGCACACCTTTCCTTTCCGGGCTGCGAGGGCGACTCGCTGTTGATGCTGCTCGATGCGTACGGCGTCCACTGCTCGACGGGGTCGGCATGTTCGGCGGGCGTGGCAGAACCGAGCCATGTGCTGTTGGCCATGGGCGCAACTCCGGCCGAGGCCAGGTCGTCGCTCCGGTTCTCGCTGGGCCACTCGTCGACGCGCGCCGACGTCCGAGAGCTGTGCGCTGCCATCGGGCCGGTCGTCGAGCGTGCTCGAGCCGCCCGGCCGAGCGTGAGGCAGGTCTAGCGATGCGGGTCCTCGCCGCGCTGTCAGGCGGCGTCGACTCAGCGGTTGCCGCCGCTCGAGCAGTCGACGCTGGACACGACGTCACCGCGGTTCACCTCGCGTTGAGCAGCAACCCTCAGACTTTCCGTTCCGGCGCGCGGGGTTGTTGCAGTCTCGAAGACTCCCGAGACGCCAGACGAGTAGCTGATGTTTTAGGCGTCCCTTACTACGTGTGGGACCTCGCGGAGCAGTTCAAGGAAGAAGTGGTCGACGACTTTCTTGCCGAGTACGCAGCAGGTCGCACGCCCAACCCGTGCCTGCGGTGCAACGAGCGGATCAAGTTTGCCGCCGTTCTCGAACGCGCTCTTGCGCTGGGCTTCGATGCCGTGTGCACGGGGCACTACGCGCGCGCTGTTCGCGCAGCAGACGGAGTTCAGCTGCATCGTGCAGTCGACCCAGACAAAGACCAGTCATACGTCTTGGCGGTGCTGGACGAGCGTCAGCTCGAGCATTCGATGTTTCCGATCGGAGACTCCCTGAAGGCGCAGGTGCGAGCCGAGGCCGCCGCACGCGAAATCCTGGTCGCCGACAAGCCCGACAGTCACGACATCTGCTTCATCGCTGACGGAGACACCCGAGGGTTCCTCACGACGCATCTGGGCGAGCGTCCTGGACAGGTCGTGACGCAGGATGGTGAAGTGCTCGGCGAGCACAGTGGCGCCTTCGCGTTCACGGTAGGACAACGTCGCGGACTCGGACTCACCGTCGCTGCTCCTGACCGCGAGCCCCGGTATGTCTTGTCGGTCGAACCGGTCAACAACACCGTGACGGTCGGCCCGCGCAGCTCGCTCCGGGTCGCGACCATCCATGCTTCGTCTCCCACGTGGTGCGGGAAGCGCCACCTTGGCCAGAGGCGACTGCACGTTCAGTTCAGAGCGCACGGCGAGCCGGTGGCCGCTGAGGTCTACACAGCAGGCGACGGCGTCCGAGCGGAGCTGTTCACTCCGGCAACTGGTGTGGCACCGGGGCAGACTTTGGCGCTGTACGACGACACGCAGGTGCTCGGGTCCGCCACCATCCACTCGACTGACGCAATGGCGTGAGCGGTCTTCTTCCGCGCGGGGTGGTCACCGGCCTCGGAGCGATCCAAGGCATCGACCCGCTTGTGGCAGCGCGCATCGCCATCGATGAGGCGCCCGATCTGCCACATGTGCCTGAGCTGCCTCAGCGCGGACCCTGGGCCGAACCCATCGGCCGTTTGAGCGCGCTGCTGATTGATCTGCCGCTGGAGATCGAGGTGGGCCGCTGGCGTACTTCTGCGGCAGTCGGCCGTGACCTTCGCCGAGCCCGGGCCTTGCTGGCCGAGGACCTCGACGCAGTCGAAGAGCAGTGGAACGGCTACGAAGGGCCAGCGAAGCTGCAGGTCTGCGGGCCTCTGACCGCCACCGGGAGCATAGAGCTGCGCAGTGGAGATGCCCTGGCGTCCGATGCGGCGGCTCGTACTGACTTGACGGCCAGCTTGGTCGAAGGTCTCGTGTCGCATCTGGCAGAGCTTCGCAGGCGCGTGCCGGGAGCCCTCTGGTGTGTGCAGCTCGACGAGCCCCGTGCCGCGTCCGTCACCCGTGGCCAACTCGCGCGCCCGAGCGGGTGGGGCACCTATCCCGCAATTGCCCACACGGAGGCGGTGAGCCTGCTGCACAAGGTGGTGGACACCGTGCACGGCCTCGAGGCCGCCGTCATCGTGCACTGCTGCGGTGCCGAGCCGGACTGGTCACTGCTCGGCGACAGCGGTGCTGAAGCCCTCAGCGTCGCGGTCGATCAACTCGATCTCGGCTCGAGTGACGTCGCCGATCGACTCTCGGCGTGGTGGGGCCAAGGTGGCGACCTGTGGTGCGACATCGACCCGTCGGCGTCCGGCCCTCTCGACGAGAACGCACCCGCTCAGCCCGGTCGTCTGGGAATTCTCCGCTCGGTGGTGGGCTCAGATGCTGAGGCCTTCGCCGAGCGACTGGTTCTCACACCGCGGTGCGCCATCGGCGGCGAAGGCCCTGTCAGCCTCCAGGCCTACGCTGACGTGCGAAGCGTCATGGAGCGCTTACCTGAAACGTGAAGAGCCCGAACGTTGAACGATCGAGCATGAGAGGTAGCGATGGTGGACGCCGGCGTGCGCCGTGAGTACGAGGCGCTCGTTGCCGAAGTCGCCGAGCATCGCCGCCGCTACTACGAGCTGGACGCGCCCACCGTCTCCGACGACGAGTACGACCGGCTCGAGCGGCGCCTTCGCGAGCTCGAGCAAGAACACCCTGAGCTCGCCAGTCAGTCCTCGCCGACGGCGACAGTCGGAGGGGCGCGCTCGGAGATGTTCGAGCCCGTCGAGCACCTCGAGCGCCTGTATTCCCTCGACAACGCCTTCAGTCCTGACGAGCTGCATGCATGGGCTCAACGTGTCGAGCAGGGCTTGGGAGCCGTGCCGCCGATGCTGTGTGAGTTGAAGGTCGACGGTCTAGCCGTCGACCTCGTGTATCGAGACGGTCAACTGTCGTCGTTGGCGACCCGCGGTGACGGCCGCACTGGCGAAGACGTCACCTACAACGCGCGTTTCATCGAGTCGATCCCCAAGACGCTGTCTGCCAGCGACCGGGCTCTCGCGGTCCCAACACTGCTGGAGGTGCGGGGTGAGGTGTTCTTCCCGCTCAGCACCTTCGACGCCATCAATGAACAGGTCGTCGAACAGGGCCGTACTCCGTTCGCCAACCCGCGCAACGCGGCGGCCGGAACGTTGCGTCAGCGAGTGGACCGCCGGCTCGGCGATGCCGAGGACGCCCGCACGATGCGCAACGCTGCCGCGGCGTCCGGTAAACCCACTGACCGACACGATCTGAAAGTGGCGCGACTCGAGAGTGAGGCGCAGCGATCGGTTGACCAGCTGGGTGGGCTCAGGCTGGTGGTTCACGGCATCGGCGCACGCTCCGGTTACGACCCCACAACACAGTCGGAGTCTTACGCGGCGATGGCTTCGTGGGGCCTGCCGACGTCCGGACGCATCAAGGTGCACAAGACGTTGGCACAGGTCGAGAAATTCATCGCCTACTACGACGAGCATCGTCACGACGTCGAGCACGAGATTGACGGAGTCGTCGTCAAGGTCGACGCCATCGCCGATCAGCGCAAACTCGGGGCAACCTCGCGGGCGCCCCGTTGGGCGATTGCGTACAAGTACCCGGCCGAGGTGGTGACGACCACCCTGGAAGACATTCGGGTCAACGTCGGCCGCACCGGGCGGGTCACCCCATTCGGTGTGATGACGCCGGTCCGGGTGGCGGGATCCACAGTCCAGATGGCCACACTCCACAACGCCTCAGAGGTCGAGCGCAAAGGAGTGCTGATCGGCGATCGAGTCTTCCTGCGCAAGGCCGGCGACGTCATTCCCGAGATCATCGGGCCAGTCGTCGAGGTCCGTGACGGAAGTGAACGCTCATTCGTCATGCCAACGCACTGCCCCGAGTGCGGAACTCTGCTTGCTCCGGCTAAAGAGGGCGACGCCGACATTCGGTGCCCGAACACGCGTAGCTGCCCGGCTCAGCTCCGGGAACGCTTGTTCCACATGGCCGGACGCGGTGCCTTCGACATCGAGGGACTCGGCTACAAGGCAGCCGTCGCACTGCTCGAGTGCCAGCTCGTGACTGACGAGGGCGACGTCTTCGCCTTGGATGCGGAGGCCCTTCGTCGGTGCCCGTTCTTCACCAGGCATACGCCGGACGGACCAGAGCTCTCCGCCAACGCTCACGTCCTGCTCGCGCAGCTGGCAGCGGCGAAGGACCGGCCGTTGTGGCGCGCGCTGGTCGGGTTGTCGATTCGTCATGTCGGGCCGACCGCCGCACAGGCGTTGGCGCGTCAGCTGCACAGCCTCGATGCGATCGCCGGCGCAGCACCAGAAGACCTGGCAGCAGTCGAGGGAGTCGGCTCGATCATCGCCGAGTCGGTCCACGAATGGTTCAGCGTCGACTGGCATCGGTCGATGGTGGAGCGGTGGAGGGCGGCCGGCGTCCGGTTGCAAGACCCGGTCACAGAAGAGTCCGGCTCGACGGTCCTCGAGGGAGTCACCGTGGTGGTGACTGGCACCTTGGAGGGAATGAGCCGAGAGGACGCGCTAGAGGCGATTGCAGCCGCCGGCGGCAAAGCGGCGGGATCTGTGTCACGCAAAACTTCGTTCCTGGTTGCGGGGGACAACGCGGGCACCAAGCTGGCGAAAGCTGAGTCACTCGGTGTTCCGGTGCTCGATGAGGCCCAGTTCCGGCGGCTGCTGTCTGAAGGTCCTGCGGCCTTTGACTGACCCGCCCAGGTCCTTGTCACCTGAATGGGTGAACGCCAAGTAGTCGCCCAGTTACAGATCGTGATCGACTGGCTACCATCGTTTCGGGACGCCCATGATGGAAGGATTCCGTGGGCGGTGGCGGCGAAGGGTGGCGCGATGAGCGAGTTCAGCGCGCACACCGACCCGTCCTTCATTGAGTCAGAATTGCCCGAACTGCCGCCCAGCCACTCCGCCGAGCTGGCCTCGGACCATCCCTCGTTGCTGAAGCCGTCGATGTTCGCGGCCGGCTGGTGGATCGCGGTCGTCGGTGGATTGAGCCTCGTCGCCGTCGCGCTGTACATCACGCTGCCCAACCTCGGTGAGGCCTCGCTTCGGTTCTGGATGATCGCCGGGCTGCTGTTCCTGTTCGAGTTCTTCCCGGTGATCATCGGAAGTGGGTACGACAGCCAAGGTGTCGCGACCAGTGACGCTTTCGTGTTCGCGACGTTGTACCTCTTTGGTCCGTGGGCGGCCATTGCACTGATCTCCTGCGCGACGCTGTGTTCGGAGATCGCCAAACGCAAACCGTTCTGGAAGGTGCCGTTCAACATCGGCAACTTCGCGCTGAGCGTCGGATCTGCCGCGCTCATCATGGCGTTGGTTCGAGGCGTCAACGGCGAGACCCTCCCGTCCCTTTCCGATCCCCTCCTCCATTTGCAGCCAACGGATCTCACCTGGATCGTGGCCGGTTGGCTGTCGTTCTTCTTCGTCAACAACACGCTGTTCTCGATGCTTGCTGACCCGGGCCGCACCTTTGCTGACGACTTCTTCGAAGACTTCGGCTACTACTTCTTCACCAACCTGGCCGTGCTGGCCGTGGCGCCGCTGGTCGTCTTCGTGTCAGCAGAGCCGATCTACCTACCGCTGTTGCTGCTCCCGCTGTACGCGGTGCGCAAGACCGCGTCCATCTCGCGTGAGAAGGAACACCAGGCGCTGCACGACTCTCTGACTGGTCTGCCCAACCGAAAGATGATTCTCACCGAACTCGGCGAACGTCTTGACTCGGCGCGACGGAAGCAGACCAGTGTTGGGTTCTGCCTACTCGACCTCGATCGCTTCAAGGAAGTCAACGACACTCTGGGCCACCAAGTCGGCGATCGCCTCTTGGCTGTCGTCGCCCAGCGCATCCAGGGTGCCCTTCGCCCCAACGACTTGGTGGCTCGACTCGGAGGCGATGAGTTCGCGATTCTGCTGGACCCAGTACGCGACGGCGATGCTGCTGTCGAGGTCGCGCATCGAGTGCGGCAGGCGCTGACCCGGCCCTTCCACGTCGAAGGCATGCTCTTCGAGCTCGAGGCCAGCATTGGCGTCGCCGTCTACCCGCAGCACGGTGAGGACGTCGACCCCATTGTTCGCCGTGCAGATGTTGCCATGTACCTCGCCAAGGAGGAGCGCACCGGCGTCGAGGAGTACGTCGCCGACCGCGACCGCAACTCAGCGAGTCGACTCGCGCTGCTGGGCGGTCTGCGCAACGCGCTCGAGAAGGGCGAGCTTCGCGTCCACTACCAGCCGAAGGTGTCGCTGAGTTCAGGGGCAGTTGTCGGCGTCGAGGCCCTGGTTCGGTGGCACCACGCGCAACGAGGCCTGGTCATGCCGGACGAGTTCATCCCGCTCGCCGAGCACACCGGGCTCATCGGCCCCCTCACGCGCAACGTCCTCGCGATGGCGCTGGCGCAGGC
>JBJMHG010000033.1:0-12827 GCA_045807485.1 Actinomycetes bacterium | reverse complement strand
ACCCACGACCAACGCAACGGGCGGCCTGATCGGCGGAACCGCTGCGAGCTGCTCGACGCTGACCGTGTTTGCGGCATGGGCCCAGACGAACACAGCGCTGGCGCCGGCGCGGCGTACGGCAGCAGCCAAGGCATCAGGAGGTACCCGAGCCCCCAAGACCCGGACGTCGATCCCCCGCTCTGACAGGGCCGCAGCCAAAGCATGCAGCGGCAGCGAGTGCATCTCTTCTGGGGCGCAGGCCAACAGCACCGGACGTGCATTCCGCGGCTTCGGCACGGCAGCGGTCACGGTGCAAAGGGCGCGGACAACCGCATCGGCGAACAAGTGCTCGACGTCGACCCCCACCCCACCTGCTCCCCACTTGTCACCTATCGCGATGAGGGCAGGCGCCAGTAGGCAGTCCCAAGTCCACAGCACACCGTGCGACTGCAGCGCGGCTGCGACGGTGCGATCGATGGTCTGCGCGTCCAGTGCTTGGGCCGCCCTGACCAGACCACGAACCGCGGCATCGGTGTCGTGGAGCGGTACCGATGGCGCGACTTCTTCAGAACCGGCCAGATCCTCGGGCATCGGCCCACGAGACAACGCGATGCGAGCGGCCTCACCGGGCAGCACACCCTCCCGCGTGAGCCGGCGCATGGCCTCCAGGCGATCGACATCGGCCGGGGTATATCGGCGGTGCGACCCTGCCGAGTGGCCGGTTGGGCCCAGCCCGTAGCGGCGGTCCCACGTGCGCAGGGTGGCGGGTGCTACGCCGAGGCGGCGGGCCAGTGCCGCCACTGTGAGAGCGGGGCCGGCGCTCGTGACTTGCTCTGGATCACCGGCTGGCATGGACAGATTGTGGAGTGTCAAGGCCCGTGACGCATGTCGACGCCCCCGAACGGGTAGACCGTTTGTGATGCACCCTCGACATCGCCATAGATTGTCCGTTTTAGAACTTGACCAATGTATGACGCGGTTGATACGGTCGCAAAGACGCCGCTCCCCAGCTCCACTTGGAGGACCCGATGGCCGACATCTCCCGACTACCCGGACCGGTTGCCGACGTCTGGGAGTGGCAGTACGAGGGCGCCTGTCGCGGCGTCGACTCGGCGGTCTTCTTCCACCCCGAAGGCGAGCGTGGGCCTTCGCGGGAGGCGCGAGACCGTTCTGCGAAAGCGATCTGCGCCAGCTGCCCGGTCATTCGCGAATGTGCGGCCCATGCCCTTGCGGTCCGTGAGCCCTACGGAGTGTGGGGCGGCCTGACTGAAGACGACCGCGAAGCGATTTATCGCGGACACCCTCTGGAACTGGTGGGCTGAGCCGCTCTCGGCACCTGCTAGTGGTGGTGACCGCCGGGCCCGTGGCTGTGTCCGTGACCGGAAGCCGCCTGTGGCGCTTGCTCCTCAGGCTTCTCGACGACCAGAGCCTCGGTGGTGAGCACCAGAGCTGCGATCGACGCCGCATTCTCAAGCGCTGACCTAGTGACCTTGACCGGATCGACGATGCCGGCCTTGCGGAGGTCGACCCACTGCTCGTTCGCCGCGTCATAACCGTGACCGGCCGGCTGCTCCGCCTGATGAGCTGCCACCAGACTGCCGGTCAGCCCGGCGTTCTCAGCGATTGCTCGCAGCGGGGTAGACAACGACTTGGCTACGACGCGGACGCCGGTGCGCTCATCGCCTTCGGCACCCAGGTCATCGCCAAGCACCTCGCCCGCCGCCATGAGTGCGCTACCGCCTCCGGTGACGATCCCTTCGTCCACCGCTGCCTTGGTCGCCGAGACAGCATCCTCGATCCGGTGCTTGCGCTCCTTCATCTCTACCTCGGTGTGAGCACCGACATGGACCACGGCCACTCCACCGGAGATCTTGGCGAGCCGTTCCTCGAGCTTTTCTCTGTCCCACTGCGAGTCTGTGCTCTCGATCTCTCGCCGCAGCTGCGACACCCGGTCCGCAACGACCTCTGGTGATCCGCCTCCATCGACGATCGTGGTCGCGTCTTTCGAAACCTCGATGCGACGGGCCGAGCCCAGCACTTCTAGGCCGACCTCGGACAGCTTCAGGCCCACTTCCGGCGCGACGACCTGGCCGCCGGTCAAGATCGCCATGTCTTCCAGCATTGCCTTGCGGCGGTCACCGAAGCCAGGTGCCTTCACGGCGGCAACATTGAGTCCGCCGCGAATCTTGTTCACCACGAGAGTCGACAGCGCCTCGCCGTCGACGTCCTCGGCGACGATCACCAGTGGACGTCCGGCGGAGATGACTTTCTCGAGCAGGGGGAGCAGGTCTGAGAGCGTGCTGATCTTGCCTTGGTGCAGCAAGAGGTACGGCGATGAGAACTCTGCTTGCATGTTCTCTGGGTCGGTCACGAAGTATGGGGAGATGTATCCCTTGTCGAACTGCAGGCCCTCGGTGATCTCAAGCTCTGTGGTGGTCGTCGAGCCCTCTTCGACGGTAATGACGCCGTCTTGGCCCACTGCGTCCATCGCCTTCGCAATCAAGTCACCGATCTCACGGTCTTGAGCTGAGATCGCCGCGACGTCGGCGATCTGCGACGAGTCGTCCACGGGAATCGCCAGTTCATGAAGTCTTGCGACGACAGCCGCCGTCGCCTTCTCGATGCCGCGCTTGAGGTCCATGGGATTCGCGCCGGCGGTCACCGCCCGCATGCCCTCACGAATCATCGACTGAGCCAGGACGGTGGCGGTGGAGGTTCCGTCGCCCGCCACGTCGTTGGTCTTGGTGGCTACCTCTTTGACCAGTTGGGCGCCAACGTTGGCCTGGCGCTCCTCGAGCTCGATCTCGCGGGCAACCGTCACGCCGTCATTGGTGATGGTCGGCGCACCGAATGACCGATCGATCACGACATTGCGGCCACGCGGTCCGAGGGTGACTTTGACAGCGTCCGCAACGGCGTCGACGCCATGAAGCAGCGAGTGACGGGCAGCTTCGTCGAACTGAATCGTCTTCGGCATAGTGGTCTGGCCTCTCAGCGGTCAGGTCGTCGGGGAATCATCGTCGACCGGAGTGAGCTCCGGAAGAACAGGGGACGTGATGCGCAACGCCCCGGCACCGGCCGGTGCATTCTGCACAGCTGGTACGCGGGGCGTCACGACTGGACTAGCAGCGAGTGGTCTTACTTCTCCACGATCGCGAGCACGTCACGAGCGGAGAGGATGAGGTACTCCTCGCCGTCGTACTTGACCTCGGTGCCGCCGTACTTTGAGTAGACGACAACGTCACCGACGCTGATGTCGAGGGGGATGCGCTTCTCGCCGTCTTCGTCGAAACGACCCGGACCGACTGCCAGGACCTTGCCCTCTTGGGGCTTCTCCTTGGCAGTGTCAGGGATGACGAGCCCGGACGCCGTGGTCTGCTCGGCGTCTAGGGCTTGAACGAGAATGCGGTCCTCGAGCGGCTTGATGGAAACCGACACTTGCGTTGACCTCCGCCTTGCGGCTGATGGGACAGCTCCGACAGAACAAGCATGGGCGCCATCCTTCCGTCGTCGCGGTGCCGGACGGCGGCGCTCAAACCCTGCAACCGGACAAGTACTGGACCTGCCCTGGCCACTGGGGCTGGCACACTCACGGGGAGAGTGCCAACGCTTAACTTAGCCATCGGTTAGCACTCCGTCAACCCGAGTGCCAGCACCGGTTGGTTCGGTGAAAGGGCCGGAGGAGAACCACATGAATCTGTCCGACGTCGCTTGGCTCAGCAGCGACGAGGGTAGAGCCGTTCTCGCCGAGCTTCCGCCCTACCGGGCGGACGAGGTGCTGACCATCACCGGCCGACTCCGCTCCGACGGTGTGAGCGCAGAGCATGCAGCCGTGGCGCTCACGCAGTGCCGGCTCCGAGATAGAGCCGCACGCCGATGGGGTCCCGGATGGGCCGACACGGCAAATCGGATGCTGTTCACCTCCAGCGGCGCCGAGCAGACCACACGCCCCGCAGTTGCCGCGCTACGGGCCGAGCGGTTCACACACCTCGAGCCTGGCTCACGGGTGGCAGACGTCGGGTGCGGAATCGGAACCGACACGGTCGCTCTGGCGCAGCTGGGTTTGCGAGTTGACGCCTTCGAGCAAGACCCGGTCACGGCAGCCGTGGCAGCCGCAAACTTTCGAGCTTTGGCGCTAGAGAGCGAGCCGTCCGTCACCATCGCTGACGTTCGTTCCCTGCCCGAAGGCGCCTGGGCGCCGTATCACGCAGTCTTTGCCGACCCGGCTCGGCGAACCGATGGTCGTCGCATCACCGATCCAGAACGTTGGTCACCCAGGCTTTCCTGGGTTCAGTCCCTTTCCGCCGAGAACCTGGGCGTCAAGGTTGCGCCGGGGCTCGACCGCAGCCTGGCGCCCGAAGGTACCGAGTTCGCCGTGGTCTCAGACCGTGGGGAGGTCGTCGAAGCCGGCCTCTATCGTGGCGTGCTTCGTGAATCAGGAGTGACTCGCAGCGCAACGCTGTTGCCAGAGCACCTCAAGGTCACCGACCGCGATCTACCTCAAACGCCCGCGCGGGTTCGCACGGTGGGAAGGTACATCCACGAACCCGATCCGGCAGTCATTCGGTCAGGCTTGGTGACTGCAGTTGCAGACCAGCTTGGGTGTTGGCTGATCGATCCGCAGATCGCCTACCTGAGCGGCGACGACTCCGTGAGCTCTCGGTTTGTCTCGAGCTACCAGGTGCATGCCGTGATGCCGTTCTCGCTCAAGGCTCTTCGGGCGCACCTGCGCGAGAACGACGTCGGTCACGTCGTCGTGAAGAAGCGTGGATCAGCAGTCGATGTCGATGAGTTACGGCAGTCGTTGCGCTTGAGAGGTGCGGCGTCCGGTCATCGCACCGTGCTGCTCAGCCGAGTGGGTCATCGCCCGATCGCCATCGTGACAACCCCGACGAAATGACGAGCTCTTACTCCGCCGGATCGAAGGTGGTGACGAGATCCCAGTGGTCGACAAACGGCGAGCCAGACAGCAGCGGCTCTTCGGCCGGCACCGGAGTCATCTGATGCGCCTGCCAGTCGGGACCCAGGAAGTCTCCGAGTGCCGCAGCGCCCTCCCACCGCGTCACCAACAGCAGCCGATCGCCGCCTTCTCCGTACGACCGCAGAATTTCGCCGCCGACGAATCCCTTGGCGTTCGTCACACCGGGCCAGACCTCAGCCTTGACGTACTGGATCAGGGCGTCGATCTGACCTGCCTTGACCGGGGTCTCCCACATACGAACGATCACGCGAATATCATCCCCGATCACTCAAGGTCACGGAACGGCGGGGCAATAACGATGAGTCATGGCGGGGGTGACGTTGTACTTGGCTCCTCAGACGGCGACGGGTCGCCTGACGTGAATGAGTCTGACGGTGACGGGTCACCTGACGTGGATGAGTCTGAAGGCGAGGGTGTGGTGTCAGGTACCGCCCAACGTTGGTCGGGAACCGTTGCCGTTGGCATGGTGCGCAGCAGCCACAGCGGGTTCGAGTAAGCCTGAATCGTGCCAGCGGCATCGCGAAGGACGACCCGGTGAAACATCGACACTGCCGATGGCACCTTCACGTTGAGGACGTCATTCACGAGGCTGGACGCCGGATAGCTCCGACTGGTCACCTGAGGATCGAGCCGGATGGTTCCGATTTCGTCGGCGACCCCGGAGATCACAACAACGCGCCAGTCGGCGGGTACGCCTGTTGCATCGACTCTGAGCGGAGTCCTGTCGGCATGCACCATGCCCACCGATCCCATGGGTACGAAGCCAGCAGCACTGATATCCAGTGTTCCTGAGAAGGACGCGGGGTCGTAGAACCAAGCGCGCCCCGACCGCAGGGCCGCCTGCAGGTCAGGTACGTCGGTGCTCTGCGCCCAGACACCCGTCACATGACGCCACTTTTCTCCTGTCCAGTCGGAGCCACTGTGGTCATCGGTCACGCCAGTTCCGGTGGCGAACACCAGGTTTCGCGACATCACGTCCCACAGCGCGATGTAGTCACTCTGACTCATGCCAGCCCGGCCGCCCGTGTACCCAACTTCGACCACGTCGGCACCGAATGCACGTTCGGTCACCATCGTCGAAGCCATGGCACGGCGTTTCATCGAGCGCTGGCCAGCAGAGAACTGTCCACCCGACGTACCAAATGGATGGTTGTACGAGGCCACCCCACCGGACGCATGCACCGTGGCGATCGCCAGCGCGACATCAGAGTTCGCAGGGTCTGACGCTGGCCAGATGTCAGGCGCACCAAACCAGTTGATGTGCGGCGTGTTCTCTGACAGCTCAACGCCTTGCTGCTGCACAACAGATGGATACAGCGGCGTGTAGTGGTCCATGAGCTCGCGTTGAACAGCTAGCACGGCATTGCCGTTCTTGCGGACACGGTTGAAGTGCAGGCCGTCTACCGCGGTGCTACTCACAGTTGAGTTGCGTGACGTCGAGGCGAAGGCGAAAGAGGTGAGCGCGGCGTCCCGGAAGTCGATGTCTGGCCACAGCTGAGTGAAGTCACTGACCGGGTCGAGCGTGATCGTGGACCAGCGGCCGGTTTCCGGTCCGAGCACGATCAAACCGTCGAGTGGGTCAGTCTCGACAACCGTTCCAATCGGTCGCCCACCACCGATTCGATAGCGCATGCGGTATTGACCTGCGGGGCGTCCGGAGAGGGCTGGACGGTAGGACGTCTGGACGATGATGTCGAACCACGCATCATCGCCCACGTCGATCGGTCGCACATCGAAGGTGATCGTGGTGCCGTCGATGGACGTGTTGAGCGCATAGCTCTTGGGCTTGGCCGTGGCGGTTCGCGTGCCACCAAGGTCACCGGTGCTGAGAGCGCTCACGCGCATCGCGCGCCCGCCCGGGTCAGTGTCGGACGCCGGTTTGCTGACGATCGCGATCGCTGGTGTAGACGCCACCGTTCCCGACGATGACAGCTGCCAGGTGAGGTGGACACCGTTCGTCCACTCGGTGAACCCGTTGAAATGCACGTCGGTGAGATAGTTGCGCGCCACCATGCGGTGGTCGTGCTCGGTCCACCAGATGACGTCGACACCGACTCGTTCGGCCTCGGCGAGGTGGGCTTGCATCGACCCGGTGCCCTCGCTGAAGCTGGCGTGGATGTGCATCGCCATTCGCACCGGCAGCTCTGAGCCGGACGCGAGCGCGACCTTGCCGACGAGTGGTCCGACGGCTGCACCCACACCTGCGACTGCCGCAGCTGACGCGGCGCCCTGCAGCACCTGGCGCCGCGTGACCCGCTGCTCCCCCGCCATGACCCTCCTCAAAGCACCGACAACCTGAGCCGCCGCGCTCGCCCCATCCTGTCGCAACGGCGACAGCAGCGATGGACAACCGAGCCAAATCGCCCGCCAATCGAGTCATTGCGGCAATGGTCTTCGTCACACCACCTTCAGGGACCAAACATCAGAGGACAAGAACCTGATCGACGCTCATCGTCGAACTGACCGGAATGCCCAGTTTCGACGGCGCACGGCCCTGCTCGACCAGCGCGGCACCGAGGGCAGCCACCATGGCGCCGTTATCTGTACACAGCGCTGCCCGGGGAACTCGAAGGGCGATCCCGGCCGTCGCGCAACGTTGGGCAAGCACGGCTCGGAGCCGGGAGTTGGCGGCGACACCACCCCCGAGCAGCAGATGGTCGATGCCGTGATCGTGACAGGCATCGACAGCCTTGGCAGTCAGGACGTCCACGACGGCTTCTTGAAATGAAGCAGCCACATCGGCGCGGTTCACCGCCGTGCCCTCACGCTCACGGATCTCGACCCAACGTGCCACCGCCGTCTTAAGACCTGAGAAAGAAAAGTCATAGCGGTGGCGCTCGATGTCATGGCGTGCAGTCAGCCCACGCGGGAAGTCAATGGCGGCAGAATCACCGTCGGCCGCCAGTCGGTCGATGTGTGGTCCACCAGGGAAGGGCAAGCCGAGCAAGCGTCCGATCTTGTCGAATGCCTCGCCGGCGGCGTCGTCAATCGTTGCACCGAGCGGAACCACGTTGGCCGTTACGTCATTGACCATCATTAGCGACGAATGTCCGCCGCTCACAAGAAGCGCGACGGCCGGTTGCGGTAGCGGTCCGTGCTCGAGCTGGTCAACAGCGACGTGAGACACCAAGTGGTTCACCCCGAACAGAGGCTTGTCCGCAGCGAGGGCGATCGCTTGTGCCGTCGCCGTACCGACCAGGAGCGCACCAACCAGACCTGGACCGGCCGTCACGGCGACCGCGTCGAGGTCCGCGAGAGCCACGCCTGCCTCACCGAGCGCGCGTTGGATCGTGGGGGACATGGCCTCGAGGTGTGCTCTGCTCGCAACCTCCGGAACCACGCCACCGAACCTGGCTTGTTCGTCAACGCTGCTCGCCACTGCATCTGCAAGCAAGGTGGTGCCGCGGACGATGCCAACACCGGTTTCGTCACACGAGGTTTCAATGCCGAGCACCAAGGCTTCGTCTTTCACGAGGTTCCCAAGTCGTGATGCTGCGAGAGCCGAATACGCAGGATGAGGGCATCCCGTCCCTGTCCGTAGTAGTTCGACCTCCGGGCAACCGTCTCGAAGCCATGTTGCTCGTAGAGGCGGTGCGCTTGCTGATTGTCAGCCGCAACCTCGAGCCTCAGCTGGCTGCATTGTCGGGCACGCGCCTCTTCCATTGCGGTAGTCAGCAGCGTTGCGCCGATTCCCTTCGCCCGGTGAGCGGACGAGACAGCGATGGTCTGAATGTCTGCGTCGGGTGCAATGACCATCAGTCCGACGTAACCGACGACCTCGCCGTCCTTTTCACCGACCCAGTAACGCCGGCTTTCTGGAACTCCAGCCAGCTCGCTCCAAAAGGTCTCGGTCGACCAGGCAGTGTCGGGAAATGAGCTCTGCTCGATCGCATGAACCGCTGGTACGTCCCACCAGCGAAAGTCGCGAATGCTGACCGCCAGGTCCGACATCACAAGACCGACTTAGGACCGGCGGGCGCCGCCACGTCGGGGCGCCTTAGGTACATCGGTTCGAGTGGCGCAGTCGGCCATCCGTCGCGCAGTCGGCCCACCGCAACTCCACAGACCACGGCTCCCGAGGGGCCAGCACAGGGGACGAGATGGACGCCTGCAAGCGGTGGGGTCTCGGGTGGAGCAAGGACCGGCAGGCCGCCCACGATTGACGCGACGAGATCGGGCGAGCCAACGGTCGCTTCACCGTCGGGCGTGCGGCAGTCGTGGTATCTGGCCATGAAGACCTCGCGTCGTCTGGCGTCGGTCACCACTGCGAAGGGCTCAAGGCGTTCTGAGGCGAGGGCAATCGCGTCGAGCGTGACGACCCCGGTCACTGGAATGGCGAGCACAAGGCTCAGTGCTTGTGCCGTGGCGATTCCCACTCGCAACCCGGTGTAGGCACCGGGCCCCACACCAACAGCGACCGCCTCGAGATCTGATGCCGCATGACCTGAGGCGTGGAGGACTTCGGTGATGAGTCCGGGCAGAACCTCGCCATGGCGGCGCGCATCGCGGTGGCGCCGCTCGGCGAGTACTTCTACCTCTCCCTCAGCGAGGTCAGCTCGCACGATGCCGACCGTTGTGTCGGGCGTAGCCGTGTCAATGCCGAGCATCAGGCAAGTCATGGTCGTCCCTCAGGCCACTCCACGGTCACCACGCGAGCATCGAGAGGATCGCCTTCACGTTCGCCAAACGCACGTTCGATCGCCACCCGGATGACAGCACCGCCGAGGTGTTCTGCCATTCCTTGGCCCCACTCGACGGCGGTGACCGACCCAGCCAGCGACGAATCCAGATCGAGGTCGTCGAGCTCATGAAGGCCACCCAGACGATAAGCGTCGACGTGCACCAAGCCAGGACCATCATTGACAGCGACGTGCTCGCGAGCGATCACGAAGGTAGGTGAGGTGACTTCCCCCGTGACGCCAAGTCCCCTGGCCAAACCCTGCGTGAACGTCGTCTTACCTGCGCCGAGCGGGCCGATGAGGAGCACGATGTCACCCGCTACACAGCTCGACGCCACGGAGGCACCGAGATCGCGCATTGCGCCGGCATCGGGCACGACATGTCTCGACGATGACACTCGGTTACTCGCCCAAGCCTCTGGCGACCCGCTCGAGCAAATCGATGAGCAGAGCATTCACATCGTCCGGTCGCTCCAGCATGACGAGGTGACCGCCAGGATCAAGAATCTCGAGCTCGGCACCAGGGATGCCTCTCACCAGAGCACGACTGTGTTCGGTCGGCGTCAGCAGATCGCGCTCCCCCACAATCACGAGGGTCTCGGTGCCGTTCAGTCGGTCAAGACACTCGAACGCATCGTGGTCTACCAATGCGGGGTAGAAGTCTGCGAGGACGTCCACCGGGGTGGCATTGATCATCTCGAGGCTGAAGTCGACCAGCTCGACAGGCACTTCGGCGTCGAAGGCGTAGAACTTGGTCACGAGCAGCGCAAGGTCGCTACTGATGGCGCGGCCGCGCTCGATCAGGTCAGCGCTCCGACGCCCGATCTGGATCACCGAAGGCGCGACCCTACGAAGGGTTCGGATCGCGATGGCTGGGAGTCCAAGCGTGACAGCCTCCATCTCTCCTGCGGACGTGGAGATCAGGCCGACACCAAGAACGCGACCCTCGAATAGCTCTGGTGCGGTGCGAGCCAGCTCGAGGATGGTCATGCCACCCATCGAGTGGCCGACCAAGACCAATGGACCGGTCGGTGACACCTCTTCAATAACTGCTTGGAGGTCATGCGCCAGTTGCATCAACGTTGATGATTCTCGCGACCCGCGGCCGGACCGACCATGCGACCGCTGGTCATAGAAGACAACACGCGCTGACCCATGCAACGCCAACCGTTGAAAGTGGAAGCAGTCTTGGTTCAGGGCGTATCCGTGAACAAAGATGACGGTGAGATCGCGCCATGGCGCTGAAGGGTGGGCCTCCTCGACTTCGACGTGCAGCTCGACGCCATCGTCACAGCGCACCGGTCGTACTGGACCACGCAGCTGACCAAGCCCGAGCCGGCCGCCCGGTGTGACGCCACGACGAAGACGTCGACCCACGACAACGCGCTCAGCGGCCAGCCCGGCAGTTGCTCCGACGGCTGCTGCCACGAGCGCAACGCCTGCGACCCCTGCTCGTTGAGCTGGGTTCACGGGCCTGTGTCCCCGAGGTACCGCCGAGCGACTCGGGGGCCGACCCTGGTGACGATCTCGTACGAGATGGTGCCCGTGGCGTCCGCCCAGTCTTGCGCTGTGGGTTCGCCGGTTGCACCGGAGCCGAACAGGACCACCAAGTCTCCAGCGGCACTTGCGTCGTCGCCAAGGTCGAGCATGAACTGGTCCATGCAGACCACTCCCGCAACGGTTCTCCGCCGCCCTCCGACAAGCACCGGACCGAGGTTGGTTGCATCGCGGGGAACCCCGTCGGCATACCCAAGCGGCACCAAACCCAGCGTGGTCTCGCGGTTGGTGACGTACCGATGCAAGTACGAGACTCCGTGACCGGACGGCACGCGTTTGACCAGCGCCAGCCTGGCCTGCAACGTCATCGCGGGACGAAGGCCCAGCTCGTCCGGAGGCGAATCGGGCAGTGGGGACAAACCGTAGACCGAGAGTCCAGGCCGGGTGAGGTCGAAGTGTGTGTCAGACCGGGTGAGTGTGGCAGCTGAGTTAGCCAGATGCCGCACCTCAGGAGTCAGACCTGAGGCCTCCGCCAGGTGAATCGCATCGGTGAACCTGGCGAGTTGCCGATCGATGGTCGGGTGTCCCGGCGCATCGGCATAGGCCAGGTGCGACCACACGCCTACGACGCGGACGGTCCCATCGAGCTCTGCCTTACGAGCAGCATCGACCAGCAGCGACCATTCGCGGACAGGTGTTCCAGCTCGCCCCAACCCTGAGTCGACCTTCAGGTGTATGCGCGCGACGGTTCCTAGTTCACGCGCCGCCTCAGTGATCTCGTCGAGCACCCATGGTGCGGAGACCGACAAGTCGACGTCTGCGCCCAGTGCATCGCTCCAGCGCTCACCTGGACCGAGCAGCCAGGCCAAGAGCGGTGCGCGGACGCCAGCGGCGCGCAGCTGCAGCGCTTCGTCGAGCAACGCCACGCCAAGCCACGATGCGCCACCGCGCAGGGCCGCACGCGCTGAAGGGACGAGACCATGACCATAGGCGTCAGCCTTGACGACAGCCATCACCTGCCCTGAGGCCGAACGGTCGACCAGCACCGCGGTGTTGGCGCTGATCGCGTCGAGATCAACGATCAGCTCCCGCAGGTGTTTCGACACGTGGTCATCCTCCCATTGCGGCTGTCGATGCAGCCTTAGGGACTCATCACTGTGCGGATCGCTTCAGGGATGGCGCGGGCCACCATCTCTGACGTGGTGGGGGCTCCCTGCGTGGCGATTCGGCCTGCCAAACCGTGCACGTACGCTCCAACCGACGCAGCATCGAGGCCGCCAAGACCGGCGGCCAGTAACGCAGCGATCAGACCGGTCAAGACGTCGCCGGTTCCTGCCGTGGCCAGCCAGGGAGTCCCCGTCACATTCAGACGCACCTGACCATCGGCGTCAGCGACAATCGTCGTGGCACCTTTCAACAGCACGGTGCAGCGCATTCTCGCGGCAAGCGTTCGCACGGCGGTGATCGGATTTTGGTCTACGTCGAGATCGGGGGCCAAGCGGGCGAACTCTCCCGCATGCGGCGTGAGAACGGTCGGTGCCACTCGCGGTCGCGCCAGCTCAGGGGACCGGGCGAGCAACGTCAGCCCGTCCGCATCGACGACCACAGGAGCTGGTTGGCGAAGCACTTCAGCGAGGAGATTGTGAGCGACATCGTCGGTACCGATTCCTGGCCCGACTCCCCACCCCTGG
>JBJMHG010000032.1:0-7663 GCA_045807485.1 Actinomycetes bacterium | reverse complement strand
CGTCGACTGGATTCGCAACGCGATCGACGACGAGATGGGCTACGCCGTCACCGACTTTCGAGCCGATGCTTCCGCATAGGCATGGTCGAAGTCGGGAACGAGTGGCAGCCTGGTCCCATGTCCGACCTTGATCCCAAGAGTGACCTTGATCCCAAGCAGACCCTGCACCGTTACCTGATCGCCGGACGGGAGGCGCTGCTCTGGAAGCTCGACGGACTGCCGGAGTACGACGTGCGGCGTCCATTGGTTCCTTCCGGCACGAATCTCCTGGGGCTGGTGAAACATGTCGCCGCGGTTGCGTCCGGCTACTTCGGCGAGTGCTTGGGTCGTCCCTTCCCCGAGCCGGTGCCGTGGTACGAGGACGGGGAACACCCGAACGCCGACCTGTTCGTCACCGCCACTGAAACCCGTGATGACATCTACGGCTTCTGGGACCGCGCGTGGAAGCATGCGGACGCCACGATCGAAGAGCTGTCCCTGGACGCCAAGGGTCACGTTCCCTGGTGGGGAGACAAGTCAGAGACGACGTTGCACATGCTTCTGGTGCACATGGCTACGGAGAACTACCGCCATGCCGGGCACGCCGACATCCTGCGCGAACAGCTCGACGGCGCCATCGGGCACCGCGAAGCGAACGACAACCTTCCTGAGCATGATCCGACCTGGTGGACCGATTACTACGCGATGGTGCAGCGCGAAGCCAACCCCTTCCGCACCTGATCGCTGGGCTGGCGCGGGTTACGGCGACAGTCGCTCAATGTTCCACGCAGGCACGCCGTCGCCCGTCCCCGAGTCCGCGCGGCGGTAGCGGACGCGGTCGTGCAGCCGGTTGGGGCGTCCCTGCCAGAACTCGATCTCATCGGGCGTCAACCGATACCCGCCCCAGAAGTCGGGAACGGGGACCTCACGGTCGTCCGGGTATTGCTCAGTGAGCTCGGCGTAGCGCTCGGTCACAACCTCGCGCGATGCGATCACTTCGCTCTGGCGCGAGGCGAGGGCGCCGAGCTGGCTTCCGTGCGGCCGTGAACGAAAGTAGTCAGCGGTCTCGGTCAGCGATGTCTTATGGACGCCGCCAGTGACGATCACCTGCCGCTCAAGCTCGATCCATGCGAAGCACATCGACGCCACCGGGTTGGACGCCAGATGCTCGGCCTTGGTCGATCGGTAGTTCGTGAAGAACGTAAAACCGCGCCGGTCGGCACCCTTGAGCAACAGTGTCCGCGCGCGGGGACGTCCGGCGGAGTCGGCTGTGGCGAGAACGAAAGCGTTCGGCTCCATCAGGGAAGCGGCAACGGCGTCCTGCAGCCAGCGACTGAACTGCGCGACTGGGTCGGCGTCCACGTCGGCGACGTCGAGGCCCGCCAGTTCATAGCTTCGCCGCAGGGCGGCCAGGCGGAAAGCGGTTTGCGCAGCGTCTTCCATACCGCCATTGTGCTGGTCGGCTCTCCCTGAACTGGCCCCACGGTTGGGCCCACGCCCTGCCACGATCGCTGGTCGGGTTAGATAGCACCAGGCAGTGACCCTGCCAGGCTGACCGCGTCCGGTGCACATGGCTGGGTGAGGAGAGCCCGACCAGACCCCGTGCCCAGAGTCGCATCAGACTTTGCGTCACATCAGACCCGCGTCGAGGAGTGCCCACCATGGCGGACTCGGACTTCGTACCTGGCTTGGAAGGCGTCATCGCCTTCGAGACCGAGATTGCAGAGCCCGACAAAGAGGGCAGCGCGTTGCGCTACCGCGGAGTCGACATCGAAGACCTGGTCGGACGCGTGTCGTTCGGCAACGTCTGGGGTCTGTTGGTCGACAACGAGTTCAACCCTGGGCTTCCGCCCGCCGAGCCCTTCCCGCTTCCGGTGCACTCCGGCGACGTGCGGGTCGACGTCCAGAGTGCGCTGGCGATGCTGGCTCCGTCATGGGGGTTGCGTCCGCTGCTCGACATCGATGACGAACAGGCGCGTGACGAACTCGCACGCGCGAGTGTCATGGCGATGTCATACGTGGCGCAGTCCGCCCGCGGTCTCGGCCTTCCGATGGTCCCGCAAAGAGAGATCGACAAAGCTGCAACCGTCGTCGAGCGCTTCATGATCCGCTGGCGCGGAGAGCCAGACCCCAGGCAGGTCAAAGCGGTTGACGCCTACTTCGTGTCCGCTGCCGAACATGGCATGAACGCGTCCACGTTCACCGCCAGGGTCATCGCCTCCACCGGGGCCGATGTGGCCGCGGCGCTGTCTGGCGCTGTCGGCGCCATGTCGGGACCCCTTCACGGTGGCGCACCATCTCGCGTCCTGCACATGCTCGAAGAAGTCGAGCGCACAGGTGACGCCGAGGGCTTCGTCCGCAACACCCTCGACACCGGGCAGCGCCTGATGGGCTTCGGACACCGTGTCTACCGCGCCGAAGACCCCCGCGCGCGCGTGCTGCGACGGACTGCGCGCGAGCTCGGTGCACCGCGGTACGAAGTCGCCGAAGAGCTCGAGCGTGCCGCGCTCAAGATTCTTGCCGAGCGCAAACCTGATCGGGTTTTGGCAACCAACGTCGAGTTCTGGTCAGCGGTCGTTCTCGACTTTGCCGACGTGCCGGCGCACATGTTCACACCGATGTTCACCTGCGCACGAACCGCAGGGTGGAGTGCTCACATTCTCGAGCAAAAAGGAACCGGACGTCTGATTCGTCCGTCCGCGCGCTACGTCGGTCCGGCCCCACGTAAACCTGAAGAGGTTGAGGGTTGGGACCGCGAGGTCAAGCCGTCGTACGCGATCTAGCGTTCGGCGTACAGCTCTTTTGATGCTGCTTTGCTCAACTCCCTTGAGCACGAGACGTTTCACCTGACGGAAATTGTGATCAGCCCCCCGTGCGCCGACGATCGTCCTGCTCCTACGCTGATCGCATGGCAGCTGAGATCACCATCCCCGAGGCACTCAAACCCTCCGACGGACGCTTCGGCGCCGGGCCCAGCAAGGTCCGCAAGGAGCAGACCGATGCGGTAGCGGCTCGCTGGCAGTCGCTCCTGGGCACGTCGCACCGTCAAGCCACCGTGAAGAACGAGGTCGGACGCCTGCGCCGTGGGTTGTCTGAACTCTTCGCTCTGCCCGACGGCTACGAGGTGATCTTGGGCAATGGTGGCGCCACCGCCTTCTGGGAGGTCGCCGCCTTCGGTCTCATCCGCGAACGCAGCCAGCACCTGTCGTTCGGCGAGTTCGGTTCCAAGTTCGTGACGTCGGTCAAGAAGGCGCCACACCTCGGCGATCCAGACGTCATCACCAGCGATCCAGGCGACGCTCCGGACTTTGCACCGCAGCGTGGCCTCGACGTGTATGCGACCCCGCATAACGAGACGTCCACCGGAGTCTCGATCGGGATCAAGCGAGTCAGTGGTGGCGATGCAGACGCGCTCACCGTGATCGATGCGACCTCAGGTGCTGGTGGACTGCCAGTCGAGGCGTCCGAGTTCGACGTTTACTACTTCGCGCCGCAGAAGTCGTTCGGATCCGACGGCGGCCTGTGGGTGGCCCTCATGTCACCACTCGCCCTGCAACGTGCCAGCGAGATCAAGGCGAGCGGACGTTACATCCCGCCGTTCCTCGACCTGCAGACCGCAATCGACAACTCGCTGAAAGACCAGACCTACAACACTCCAGCGCTCGCGACCATCGTGATGATGGCCGAGCAGGTCGACTGGTTCAACGCCGGGGGCGGCTTGTCATTCGGTACCGGCCGATCAGCCAGATCTGCTGAGGCGCTGTACACGTGGGCCGACAAGGTCGACTATGCCTCGCCCTACGTCAGCGACCCCGCCAAGCGTTCGGCTGTCGTCGGCACGATCGACTTTGCTGAGTCAGTGGACGCCGCAGCCGTCGCGAAGGTGCTACGCGCGAACGGCATCGTCGACACCGAGCCCTACCGAAAGCTGGGCCGCAACCAGCTGCGGGTTGCGATGTTCCCGGCGATTGAGCCCTCTGACATCGAGGCGCTCACTGCCTGCATCGACTACGTGATCGGCGAGTTGGCCTGACCCTTGCGCCCGGCCGGGCGTCGGGCGTTGCGGGCGCGGCGTCCACGCGCTCGCATGAGCACTGCAGTGAGACCGCTGATCACCAGGATCGCGATGATGCCCACCACCCAACCGGTGGTGCCGTTCGTATCGCTCTGGGTGGGAGTGGCTGAGCCGGCGGTGTCCGGCAGCCCGATCAGGTAGAGCGGCTGCTCGACTCCCTCAGTGCCGACCAGCACGTGGTCGTCGTCGGTGTATGCCAATGACTCGCCTTGTGGTTGCAGCGGCAGGGGGTACACCTGGCCCGCGTCACCATCGGTTCCTTCGGTGAGGAAGGCGTGTGCGTTGAACAAGAACAGTGAGGAGTAGCTGCGCAGCGCGATCTGCACTCCGTCAGGTGAGATTGCCCCATCGGTCAAGAAGATGGGAGCTGGGCCAACTCGTTCGAGGGTGACCGTGGTGCCGAAATCGGGTGCCTTGGGCGTCGCGTAGACGCCGGCACCGAGCGCTTCCTTGGTCACGACCACCAAGCGTCCATCTGCAGTCACCATGAAGGTCTCGGCGTTGTGCGCACCGTCGGGGTACTTCAGCTCGATCCGGCGCCACTCGACGTCTTGGTTGCCCAGCTCGGTCGGCTCTGAGATGCGGTACACGCGAAGGGAGTCCCACTGGGCGTCGTTGTCACCGATGTCAGCGATCCAGAGTGCCGGATCACCTCCGTCGTCGACCCCTGGCGACATGGCCTCCCAGTCTCGGTTGTAGATGTTCTGCAGCGTCAGCTGGGCAACCGTCTCACCGTTGTCGTTGACGCCGTAGACGATCTCGCCGCCCTTGCTGTCATTGACGACCCACACCAGCCCAGGGTGGATCTGGCTGGCCACCATGCCGCTGGCCTCGTCGATAGCGGGATCTTGGATCTCAGGAAGCTTCGTGGACGTGAGCTCATCAGCTGTTCCTGGGCTTGGCTCCGTGGTGACAGCGCCCGTGATTGGGCCCGTGAATGGGCTCGTCAACGGTGCTGCTCCCAGCGCGAGCGCAGCGACGATGAGCGGTATGGCCAGCGCGTGACTCGATGCGCCGACGGACTCTCGTGCGGAGGTGAATCCGCTCAGCCGTAAGCCAGGGCGGACGTCATCGAGAGCCTCCGGTGAGGCGATGTGCAGGTGGGGACGCGGTCGCATGTGAGCGCGCACCTCGAGGCCCGAGGTTCGCACACTGATCGCCGCAACGACGAGCGCGGCCACCGCAGAAATGATGCCGCCGAGCGCGATGGACCACCGAGCGCCGAAGGTTTCCGCGATCCATCCGACAAGTGGCGAGCCGAGCGGGGTGCCGCCCATGAAGAGGAGCGTGTAGATGCCCATGACGCGTCCTCTCAGTGCTGGGTCGGAATTGAGCTGCAGGTATGACTGGGCAGCGTTGATCAGCGTAAGCGCTCCAACCCCGACCAGAGGCAAGGCGATCACAAAGGTGAGGTAGGTGGGCATGACAGCCGCGATGACTGCGGCGGCGCCGAACGCCAGTGCGGCAAGGACGACCAGCCGGATCCTGGGTGCACCACGACGCGCGGCAGCGAGCGATCCGGTCAGTGATCCGAGGGCGAGGATCGTGGACGCCGCTCCGAACGCCGCAGCCCCGAGCCCAAAAGTTCCGGTGACCATCGAGGCGATCGTGAGCTGGAAGTTGAGGCCGAAGGTGCCGACGAAGAATGCGACCACCAGTACGAGCACCAGGTCTCGTCGGGAGCGAACGTACCGGATGCCGTCCCGGACGCCGCCGGCGTCCGACTCGATCGACCTCGGTGCCGGCGGAGCCAAATCGTCGGGACGAATCCGACTCAGCGCGAAGAACACTGCGACATATCCCAGGGCGTTCACGATGAAGACCCAGCCCGATCCGACTGCGGCGATCAGCAGTCCGGCAGTCGCAGGGCCAAACACGCGTCCGAGGTTGAACGACGCGGTGTTGAGAGCCACGGCGTTGGGGAGGTCATCGACATCGACCATCTCGGAGACGAAGGCCTGGCGAGCGGGTCCGTCAAAGGCGGCGATCGACCCGACCACGAACGCCATCACCATGACGATTGGAACCGTTGCCACGCCGGTCAGCACGAGTGCACCGAGAGTCAGCGCAGACAGTCCCAGCAAGATCGACGTGACGAGCAGCACGTTGCGTCTCAGGAATCGGTCGGCGAGCCCGCCACCCCACATGCTGAACAGCAGCAGCGGAAGAAACTGCAGACCAACGGCGATACCAAGAGCGGTGGCGGAGCCGTCGGTGAGCTCGAGCACCAGCCAGTCCTGCGCAACGCGTTGCATCCACACGCCGGTGTTGGCCAGCAGCTGGCCGGACGCATACAGCCGATAGCTGCGTACCTGCAGTGAACGAAAGGTCGGACTCACTCGCTGACTAGCTCCTCCAAGATCGGAACGACTGCGCGCAACGCGCGCCGGTCGGCGGCGCCCAACGTCGACAGCTTGCGGGCCAACCAAGCCTCGCGCCGGCGGCGGTCTTCGCGCAGACGTGCGTGGGCTTCATCGGTGACCTCGACCACGACCTGACGACCGTCGGTGGGGTGCGCCGCCCGACTCACCAAGCCTTGCTCGACCAGGCCATTCAGCACTCGCGTCATGGAGGGGGGCCGTACTCGCTCGATGTCCGCCAGGTGTCCTGGCGTCGTGGGGCCGTGCCGCTCGAGCGCGGCGAGGGCGGAGAGCTGCGTGAGGGTGAGCCCCACCTCAGCCCGCTCGGCGCGTAGCCGCCGAGCCAACCGCATCACCGCGATCCGCAGGTCACCTGCCAGCGGAAGCGGGGCGTTTGACTTGGAACTGCCGGAGGGGGACTTCGCGGGTCCACGAGTCACAGTTGGGGCCACGGTCGGCGTCATAGACATTTCATTAGCATACCTCATTACTTCTGCAAACGATCAGCCGCGCTGTTCTATTCCTGCCTCGATTCACGTGCGTGATCTTGCAGCAGCACTTCCAGCCGGGGCTCCAGGTTCCAAGCCTTGACCAGCTCGGTGTACTCACCCTCTTGCTCGCTCGTCGCATGAGCACCGGTGCGGTGCGCGCGCAACAACACGTTTCGTGGCGTGTGCTTGCTGTCGACGAACTCAACGACGTCGGTCCGATACCCCGAACGACGGAGCAGATGCACCCTCAGCGAGTCGGTGAGCACGTCTGCCCACCGCTCACGCATGAGTGCATGTTTGGCCACCAGGCCATAGGGACTCGGAGGTGACGCGGCACGCAGCTGTCGCTGGATGTCGTGGTGACAGCAAGGGGCAGCCAAGATCAGCTCGCTGCCCCACTCGATGCCGCGAGCCAAGGCGTCATCGGTAGCGGTGTCGCAGGCGTGCAGCGCCACGGTGATGTCGACCGGGCGCTCGACGGCGATTGATCCGATCTCTGCCTCGACGAAGGCGATGTCATCGCTCCATCCGAGGCGATCTGCGACCTGACGGTTGTGCTCGCGCGCCTGCGCCTTCACATCCACACCAAGCACCCGCACGGGCAGTTCGAGAACCTCGTGAAGATGGTGGTAGATCGCAAACGTGAGGTAGGCGTTCCCACAACCCAGATCGACCACCGCCAGGCGCCGGTTGCTCAGCCGCCCGGACGCCTGTGCCTCACGCACTGCGGCGTCCAGCACCCGGACGAACTCTTCGAC
>JBJMHG010000031.1:0-10510 GCA_045807485.1 Actinomycetes bacterium | reverse complement strand
ACCATGGTCTCAATCGGGACGACGACGTTGAGACTTACCTGTGGTGGCTCGGCGCGTCCGATGACCAGATCGACGAAGGCGTCCGACCGCTTTTGGTCCATGGTGCGGGCGTCCGCGTGGTCGAAGCTGTGCGCGACTGCGTTGACCGTGTCGTAAATCTGCCGTGCCTGGACGCTGGGAAGCAATGCGGTGAGCTCGGAGAGCCCGTTGGCGAAGGGAGTCACCGTGATCTTGCGGTCGTCCAACGCACGTCGCCGTTGCGACTCGGCTGCCTCGGGGTCGGCAGCCATCACGCGACGCTGCAACCAGCGGCGTAGCTCAGGCGCGGTGTGAGACGTTGCCTGCGCCACTGCTCCCTCTGTCAAGGTCTCTAGTGCAAGCGGCGAGGCGTCGGCCAGGCCCTCGCAGAGGACCTGGACCTTGCGAGCATCGATATCTCCGCGAGACCAGGCCTGCATGACGACCGGATGTGAGACCGCACCGAGCGCGAGACCAAAGCGATCCGATGCGACCGCCTTGGTGGTTGTCACTGTGATGGCAATTTCGTCCGCAACGAACTCATACTCTGACGGTCCGGCGCGGTGAGCCATTTCATGCATGACCGCGGCCTGTGCCGCGTGAGCCATGTTGACGACGCGATCGAGTTCAGCCAAGCGATCGCGGAGCGCGGCGTCGTCGATCGAGCTGACCGAACGCAACTGACCGACCAGCGCATGAAACTGCTGGTCGATCGTTGGCGGTGTTGGCTTCTCCGACATGCAACAAGCCAACCATCGACCACCGACAAGATCGCCGATCGGGATGCGCGGTGGGTGGCGGGTTGTGGACGACCAACCCCTGGTCAGTCGACGAGCTTGCGGCTCAGCTGATACACCGCGAGCAGCCACGTGATCACGCCGAACACGATCAGAAACGCAAGGTGATAGAGGTCTTGTGGCATCTGCCATCCGAAGGACGCCCCACGCACTAGCTGTACGCAGTGATACAGCGGGTTGAACTGTGCCGCGAGTTGCAACCAGGGTGGCAGGTTGCTGATTGGGAAAAACGTTCCTGCTACGAGGAACAGTGGGGTTAGGACGATGTCGGTCACGTACGAAGTCTGCTCGATGTTCTTGATAATTGCTGAGACCCACATACCGAAGAATGCGAAACCGAGACCGGTGACGAATCCAATGAATGGCACCAGCAACATGCCCCATTGCGGCGTCAGTCCAAAGAAAAAGGTGACGATCAGAGGAAAGGTCCCGTACACGCCGGCTTTCGCGGCGATCCAGCTGCCTTCGGCCAGGGTGAGCTCGTCGACGCTGACCGGCGCTGCGAGCAGTGCGTCATACGTTCGTTGAAAGACCCGTTGCACGTAGGTGTTGAACATCCCCGGAAAGGCGGACGCGAACAGGACAGCAGTCGCCACAGACCCGGTGCCGACAAACTCGACGTAGCTGATGTCGCCAACGTTCGCGACGAGCGTGCCGACGCCTAGACCGAAAGCGAGCAGGTAGATGATCGGCTGGATCACCGACGAGGTCGTCGAGCTCAGCCAGTAGCGCTGGAAGAGCGTGAACTGGCGGTTCCAGACACCTTCGAAGGTGGCCCACTCATACCGGCGGGTGCTCCTAAACGTGCTTTGGATGGCGCTCACTGCAACACCTCACCAGTCAGCAGGACGAAAACATCTTCCAAGTTGGCTTTTCGGTGGACCCCATCGCCGAGCTCAGCGAGCAGACCCTGGTCGGCGTCTTCAGATCGCAGAACGGTGATCGAGGGTCCCGTTCGTCGCGTGGCGAGTCCGGCCTTCTGAGCTACCGCCTCGAGGTCGGCCAGTCGAGCGGGAGAGCCGTAGAACTCGGTGGCGCGTGAGCCGACGTACTCGTCTCGGAGCGCGTCTGGTGCGCCTCTGGCGACGATCTTTCCGTGCGACATGACGGCGACGTCGTCGGCTAGGCGTTCGGCCTCTTCGATGTAGTGCGTCGACATCAGGATTGTCGTTCCCTGCGAGCGAAGCGCATCGATCAGAGACCAGAGTTCCTGGCGGACCTGAGGATCCAGGCCCACGGTGGGTTCGTCCAGGAGCAGTAGCTCGGGTTCGTGTACTAGGCCACGCGCGATGAGGAGTCGACGTTTCATGCCGCCAGACAGCTCTGCGACCTTGGAATCCCGACGATCACGAAGCTGGGCAATGTCGAGGGCCCGCTCGACGGCCGCGTGACGGGACTTGCGGGGCACTCGGTAAAGGGCCGCGAACATCGCCAGGTTTTGTTCGGCTGTCAGCTCGGTGTCGAGATTGTCGGTTTGGGGGACGACGCCCATGCGCGCACGGGCCTGTTTGGACTCAGTTGCCACCTCGTGGTCGAGAACGGTGATGGAGCCCGAGGTCGGACGCGCCTGGCCAGTGAGCATGCGCATGGTGGTCGACTTGCCGGCCCCGTTCGGGCCCAGCAGGCCGAGCACGATGCCGCGTGGCACTGTGAGTGACACGCCGTCAACAGCCGTGATGGGTCCGAACCGCTTGACGACCTGTTCGAGAACGACTGCGGCCGAACCGGTCAGAACTGCACCGCCGCGTACTTGCGGAGCTTGCCCAAGCGGTGGTCACTCTCCATGAAACGGATCGTGCCGCTCTTGCTCCGCATGACCAAGGTTTGCGTCGTTGCACCGGCAGAGTGAAAACGCACGCCGTGGAGCAGTTCGCCGTCCGTCACACCGGTAGCCGCGAAGAAGCAGTTGTTGCTGCTTACAAGGTCGTCGGTGGTGAGGACTGCGGATAGGTCATGGCCGGCGTCCACGGCCTTTTGTCGTTCGTCGTCGTCTTTGGGCCAAAGGCGGCCCTGGATCACGCCCCCGAGACACTTGATGGCTACCGCCGAGATGATTCCTTCTGGTGTTCCGCCGATACCCAGGAGCAGGTCGACACCGGTGTCCTCGGCTCTGCAAGCCATGATCGCGCCTGCGACATCACCATCAGAGATGAACTTTATGCGGGCTCCGGTGTCGCGGATCTCTTGGACTAAAGATTCGTGGCGTGGGCGGTCGAGGATGCACACGGTTACGTCCTGAACGTCGATGGACTTGGCCTTGGCGACGCGACGGATGTTCTCTTTGGGTGGCAGTCGAATGTCGACGACATCAGCAGCCTCGGCGCCGGCGGCGAGCTTTTCCATATAGAAGACTGCCGAAGGGTCGAACATAGTGCCGCGTTCGGCCACCGCGATCACTGAAAGCGCGTTGCCCATGCCCTTGGCGGTAAGAGTGGTGCCGTCGATCGGGTCTACCGCCACGTCGACTTCTGGGCCAGTTCCGTCGCCCACCTTCTCGCCGTTGAAAAGCATCGGGGCGTCATCCTTCTCGCCCTCGCCGATGACAACAGTGCCATCCATGCTGACGGTGTTGATCAGTGCCCGCATCGCCGCGACAGCTGCGCCGTCGGCACCGTTCTTGTCACCCCGTCCCACCCATCGGGAGCCAGCCACGGCCGCTGCCTCGGTGACTCGCCCGAGCTCGAGCCCCAGGTTTCGGTCAGGCACCTCGGTCGAACTGCTGTGCTCGGTCACGTGCTTCCCCTCTGATCGGCGGTTCGTCGATGGTATCCGGCCGCCGCTCGCTCAGAGGATGCTGACGGAGAGCTCGGTTGCCTTGAGGGCGGCAAAGTGCTCCGAACCCGGCTCGACCCCCAGGTCAGCGGCCGCTGCTCGAGTGATCTCAGCGGCCGTGCGCTGTGGACCGGAATCGCGAGAGGTGAGGAAGAGGCGAACCCGGTCACCGAGCATGGCCACGTCATCAACTGACACGCGCCAGACGTTGCGAATGCTGCCTCCTGGTGGTTCGGCAAACACGGCCACCGCCGTGGGCGACGCCGTGATCAGTACCGCTGCTCCAATCCTTGGAAGGTCGACGGCGTGCAGCTGCCCACCTCCTTCGAGCGTCACCGTGTCGTTCGACGTCACAGTGCCGCGCCAGGCGTTGAGTCGGAGCATCTCCGCGAGCCACGCCGACTGGGGGTTGCGGACGAGCTGGTCGCTGTCGGCGTCCTGAACGACTCGGCCACGTTCAAGCACAATGACGCGGTCAGCGAGGGTGAGAACCTCGCTGGCGTCGTGCGTGACCAGGACCGTGACGCCGGGAAAGGTTGCCAGGTGCCGCCGCAGCAGTGACCGCACGTCGACGCGACTAGCGGCGTCCAAGGACGCCGTTGGCTCGTCGAGCAACAGGACCTTCGGCTCGATAGCGAGGGCACGCGCTATCGCCACCCGCTGGGCCTGTCCGCCTGAAAGCGTCGAAGGGGAACGGTCGGCCAGCTCGGAGATCGCCAGCGTCTCGAGTTGACGTCTTGCGTGCATGTGGGCTGCGGCTCGGCGAACGCCAGCAGCTCTGAGACCGTACGCCACGTTGGCAAGCACGGACAGGTGAGGAAACAAGCCACCGGCTTGAGGAACGTACGCCACGTGTCGTTGTGCGATGGGGACGCCGCTGACGTCGGTGCCGCCGATAGTCACCCTCATCGACCGGGCAGCGCCTTCGAGCCCGGCGATGGACCTGAGCAACGTGGACTTTCCGGCGCCGTTCGGTCCGACGACGCCGACCACCTCCGGTCGACCAACGTGAAGGTCGATGTCGAGGCGCGGCCTGGACGCCGGACCTACCTCCGCGCGGACCGTCAGGAAAGGGGCATGAGAGTCACTCATGGAACCTGCCGCGACAGCAGAGGAGTGAGCCACGCGGACCGTAGCGCCACGATGACCGATGCGCTGATCACGAGCAGCAAGAGGCTCACGGTCAGTGCCGCATCTGGATCGGTAGGCAGTACCTGGTACACCGCCAGCGGCATCGTTTGGGTCACGCCGGCGATGCTGCCGGCAAACGTGATCGTCGCTCCAAACTCGCCGAGTGAGCGAGCCCACGCGAGCGTCGCCCCCGAGACCACCGCGGGACGTACCAGGGGCAACGTCACCGTGCGAAACACGTACCAGGGTGAGCCGCCGAGCGTGTAGGCAACGTCCTCGAGCTCTGCGTCAACGCTGGTGAACGCGGCTTCGACCGCAAGCACGAGGAAAGGCAGCGACACGAACGTGGCAGCAACAATTGTGGCCGCGGTAGTGAACGGGACGGTCATCCCGAAGAACTCAAAAGTTCCTCCAAGCAAGCCTCGCGGACCGAAGGCCAACAGCAGAGCCACTCCACCCACCACGGGGGGCAACACCATCGGCACCAGCACCAAGCCCCGCACGATCGACCGGCCCGGAAAGTTGACCCGGGCAAGCACCCACGCCAGGGGGACGCCGAGCAGCAGACAGGCAGTGAGTGACCCCACCGAAGCGATGATCGAAATCCGCAGCGCTTGAAGAACCGTGGCATCGGTCAGTGTCTGGCCCAGCTGGCTCCATGGTGCCCGCCACAGCAGGCCGACCAAGGGTAGGACGAGAAAGGCTCCGGCCAGGAAGCCGAGCGCGATCAGTGCGCGTGGTGCTCGCTTATGGTGATTCAAAGCCGTAGTCGCTCAGTATTTGTTGTGCGTCGTCACCGACCAGGTATCGAACGAACTCACGTGCAAGTTCGGCATTCTCAGAGTCCGTCAACGAAACCGCTGGGTAGGTCGCGATGACGTTCGTTGCTCGTGGGATGGGGATCTCTTCGATGTCTGCATTGGCGGCCATGGCGTCGGTCACATACACGACTCCGGCATCGGCTCCGCCCACGGCAACTCGCGTGACGACGGCCTTCACGTCGGTTTCTTCTGAGACCGGATCAACGGAGATGCCAGCGTTCTTGAAGGCTTCCAGTGCATAGGCACCCGCCGGGACCTCAGGACCCGCGAGCGCGACCTTCACGTCGGGGTTGGCGAGGTCTTCGATGCTAGTGACGTGGGCCGGGTTGCCCTTGGGAACGATGATCGTGAGTCTGTTTTTCGCGAAGTCGACCGTGTCGCTGGCGGGCAGATCAAGTGCCTGCAGGCTGCTAGGCCCGGCGAGGGCGAGAACGTCAGCGGGGGCCCCGTTGTCCGCTTGCGCAACAAGCTCTTGTGACCCGGCAAAAGAGAACTGAACGTCAACCAGGTCGTGCGCCGCAGAGAAAGCGTCACCGATCTGGGGGAACGCGTCTGTGAGGGAGGAGGCCGCGAGAACTGTCAGGGTCGTGTCGCTACCTGACGTGCTTGACGACGAGTCGCTGGTGCAACCCGCAAGCGCCGTACCCGATACCAGGGCGGCAACAACGACTGACCTGACAAGGACGCCTGACCTCACGGCAGCTCCACGATGACCGCAGGAGCTTTCACCAGAGCAACGACTTCGACACCGGGCGCAAGCTCGAGTTCTTGGACAGCTTCTCGGGTCATGAGTGACACCACGCGATGAGGTCCAGCTTGGATGTCGACTTGCGCTACAACGCCATCGGCCTGCACACGTGTGACCAGACCCGGGAACGTGTTGCGTGCCGACGTGCCGCGTCCCCCAGGTTCGTCCGCGAGCGACTGGGCGAACGAGGCGAGGTCGGCTCCGGCAATTGCCCGCTTGCCCTTGGCATCGACCGAAGTGGGTATACGGCCGGCATCGGCCCAGCGTCGCACCGTGTCGCTGCTCACTCCGAGGAGCCGTCCGGCATGACTCAGTGAGTACATCTGTTCGCTCATATGCGTCACTCTAGGCCTTGGGAGGACGCAGATGCGGGCGACGAAGGATGATTCCACGGCAAATGCGTCGTTGGCCACGGCGTACTTGACCGCGCACCTCGTCGCGCTGGGGCCGCATCCGTACGGGACGATGGTGGACGTGTCAGCCTCCTCACCTTCGTCCGCCACAGCGGGGGATGCGCCGGCGCCCCAGCCGTCTGGCAGGCGGAGGGGTTTCGAAAGCATCCGCGACATGTTGCTGTCGATGGCTTTGGTCGCTGTGGTGGTCCTCACCCTCTTCTGGTTCGTCGCTTGGCAGCGTCCTGAGGTGCAGGGCCCGATCCGTCCTGAAGTAGATGTGACGCAGGTCTTTGCAGACTTCCGAGTGACCGAGCCCTTTCCCGTCCTGGAGCCAACGGGCCTCGGTAACGACTGGTCGGCGAACAGTGCCTGGTTCGAGCCAGCCGATGTCACTGGTGACATAGGGGGCGCACTGCTGCACGTGGGTTACGTGACGCCCGCCGGGTCTTACGCGGAAGTCAGCCAAACCGACGGGAGCTCCAAGGCAGCGGTCGCGGAATGGGTCGATGGCGCCGAACGCATCGACAGCGTCAATATTGCTGGTCGGGACTGGGCCGTCGTGGAGTCTCCGGAGTCCGGCAAACAGGCACTGGTGACGACGATCGACAAGGAGACGACAATCGTCGTCACCGGCAAGGCGAACCTGGACGAGCTTGAAGACCTGGCCAGCTCATTGCGTTGAGCGTTGTTGCACTACTGGTCGTCTTGCTCGTCGCCCCTGGCCGACTCGAGGCGAGCTTTCGCGCCGTCGAGCCAGGTCTGGCAGATGTCGGCGAGCTCTTCGCCGCGTTCCCACAAGGCGATCGACTGCTCGAGGGTCAGTCCACCGCCCTCGAGCTGCTTGACGACCTCGATCAGCTCATCTCGCGCCGCCTCGTACTGGACGGCGGGTGCCTCGGCCGGCTGATCCTTGCTGCTGGACGCCGTGGGTTCGCTCATGGCTCCTCGTTGCTGGTTGCGGTGAACTGACCCTCGGCAACCCGGACGAGAAGCCGCGAGCCGCCTGGCGGTGGAGTGCGGAGCACGGATCCATCATCGCTCTGGACAACGGCGTATCCGCGATCGAGGGTGGCTTGTGGGGATAGAGCCCGGACGCGGGCCCGAGTGTGCGTCAGCTCATTCTGCGCCGCGTCGACGCGCGAAGCGATCGCCCGGTGCGAGCGATTACGCCACTCGGCAAGGCGCCGTTCGTGCTCGATGACCATGGTGACCGGTGCCGCCATGACCGGGCGACCCCGTAGCTGGTGTACCAGGTGCTGCTCGCGCTGCAGGTGGCCGAGGATTGACTCGCGGAGGCGGGTGCGGGCCGACGCGACGCCAGCCAGCTCGGCCAGTACATCGGGGACAACGTGGCGAGCGGCGTCGGTGGGCGTGGATGCGCGGAAGTCAGCTACGAGGTCGAGCAGCGGGGAGTCTTGCTCATGCCCGATGGCGCTGATCACAGGCGTAGCCGCCAGTGCGACGGCTCGCACGAGGGACTCTTCAGAGAAGGGCAAGAGGTCTTCGGCTGAGCCTCCACCGCGAGTGATCACAATGACGTCGACGCCATGATGGGCGTCCAGCTCGACGAGCGCTTCGGTGACCGACGAGGCCGCATTCGGACCCTGAACCGCGACTTCGCGGGTGTGAAACGTCACGCCCGGCCAGCGACGCTTGGCGTTCTCGATCACATCGCGCTCGGCGGCAGAAGCTCGTCCACAGATCAGCCCGATGCCTCGAGGCAGAAACGGGAGCGCACGCTTTCGGTCAAGATCGAACAGGCCCTCAGCAGCGAGCGTGACTTTGAGTCGCTCGAGCCGAGCCAGCAGTTCACCAAGACCAACGTGCCGGATGTCGGTGGCGGACAGTGAGAAGGTGCCTCGTCCGGCGTAGAAGGTTGGCTTGGCGTAGATGACGACTCGGTCGCCCTCAGTGATAGCAGGAAGTGCGGCGTCCAAGACCCGGCGTTTGCACGTCACAGAGATCGACAGGTCGGCAGCGGTGTCACGCAGCGTCAAGAACACAGTGTTTGTGCCTGGCCGGCGGGTGAGCTGGGCCACCTGACCCTCGACCCAGATGCTGCCAAGGCGATCGATCCAGCGCGCGACCAGCTGGCTCACCGTACGTACGGCAGCAGGCTTTTCGGGGGAGGTCTCAAGGGCCACGGCGCCGAGCGTACGGGGCGCCGCCGACGGCGTACCGCGTTCGGGTCGGAGTGCACAGGCAAAGTGGGCACCTACGATGGAGTCATGACTGCTAATCGACGCCGGGTGCTGCTGGCGGCACCGCGGGGCTATTGCGCCGGCGTCGACCGTGCGGTCGTCACGGTCGAGAAGGCGATCGAGCTATACGGGACGCCGGTGTACGTCCGTAAGCAGATCGTCCACAACCGGCACGTTGTCGAGGATCTCGAGCGGCGAGGGGCGATCTTTGTCGATGAGACCGACGAAGTCCCCGAGGGTGCCCTGGTGATCTTCTCAGCACATGGAGTGGCTCCGACCGTTCATGCCGAGGCGGCGGAGCGCAATTTGAAGACGATCGACGCCACGTGCCCCCTCGTGACGAAGGTGCACCACGAGGCACGGCGTTTTTCTGACGACGGGTACCACATCCTGCTGATCGGACACGAAGGTCATGAGGAAGTGATTGGAACGTCGGGCCAGGCACCAGACCACATATCGCTTGTCGACGGTCCTGAGCATGCAGATGAGGTCGCCGTCACCGACCCCGAGAAGGTGGTTTGGTTGTCCCAGACCACGCTGTCGGTGGACGAGACCATGGAAACCGTCGATCGGCTGAAGCATCGCTTCCCGAACCTGCTCAGCCCTCCGAGCGACGACATCTGTTATGCGACTCAGAATCGACAGGCTGCGGTCAAGAAGATCGCGGCAGAGTCCGACGTGGTCGTGGTCGTGGGGTCAGGAAACTCGTCCAACTCTGTGCGGTTGGTCGAAGTCGCGCTGGACGCCGGTGCCGGTGCGGCCTACCGCGTCGACAACGCTGACGAGATCGACTCGGAATGGCTTGAGGGAGTCACGACCGTGGGGGTCACGAGCGGCGCGTCCGTCCCCGAGAGTCTGGTCGACGGTGTCCTGGAGCGATTGGCAGCGTCGGGCTTTGCCGATGTCGAGGTCGCCTCGGCGGCTGAAGAGTCGCTGGTCTTCTCGCTTCCGCAAGAGCTTCGTCGCGACCTCAAGGCCTCCGGCCAGGCCTAGAGGAGCGCCAGTATCGCCAGCCCACGATGGCGCCCGCCACAGCGGTGGCGATGACCATGGTCGGGGCGAGCGTGGTGAGCGTCGTGAGGGTCTTGACCATCCAGCCACGGATGCCTGCGGTGCTGCCCCAAATCGGGTCGATTGCTGCAACCACAAATGTGACCAGGGGCGGCATGACCAAGGCGCTGCGCAGCGAGTTCTGAGCTACTTCATAGGCGCAATACCCGCTAATGAACACGAAGGGCACCGCGAACACCCAACCCAGACCGTCCGTGATGAGTTCGGACAATATGGCCGCCACCACGGCGACTCCAGTGCCCAGGACCGCAACTCCGACGCCGGTCAAGCCGGGGCGGGCCTGCGATCGAACCAGGCGTCCTTCAGGCTCGGGCGGGGTTGCAGGCGTGGTCACGGGAGGGGGGAACCGATCGGTGTGAGTTGGAGCGGACACTCCGCCTACGGTACGGCTTCCTTGACCTTTAACGGTTCACCCGGTGGCTTCGTGTACGTCGGTGTCGTGGGTCACGGTGTCGCGCAGCTCGTCTGCTTGGAGATTCCGCGGAGCCAACTCGATCGAGTCGGGGGACGCTAACACCTCGTCGGTGATCCGCAGATCGTTGAAACGTCGCGCGGT
>JBJMHG010000030.1:0-2912 GCA_045807485.1 Actinomycetes bacterium | reverse complement strand
GACTCTCCTGGTCGAGGTTGGGTCGAGTGCCGAGCAGGGCTCGTCCATCAATAGCACATGCGGGTTCACTGCCAGCGCCCGACCGATGCAGAGACGCTGCTGTTGCCCACCTGAGAGGGCACCACCGGGTTCATGCAGGCGGCGCTTCACCTCGTTCCAGAGGCCTGCCATCTGCAGGCTTCGTTCGACGATCTCGTCAGGGTTGTCCGGCTTGACACCCGTGAGCTTGAGCCCGGACAGGACGTTGTCGAAGACCGACATGGCGGGGAACGGGTTCGCCTTCTGGAACACCATGCCAATGTTGCGTCGCACCTCGGTGGGCCGTGCGTCACCGTCGTAGATGTCGCTGCCGTCGAGGAGCACCCGTCCGGCGAGGGAAGCACCCGGAACGAGCTCGTGCATGCGGTTCAGCGTGCGGATGAAGGTTGACTTACCGCAGCCGGATGGTCCGATAAGGGCCGCGACAGTGCCGGGCTCGATGGTGAGCGACACGTCGTCGAGCACCTGGTGCTCGCCGAACCATGCGCTGATGCGTTCGGCGATCAACGTCGACGCCTGCAGGCCATCGGCGGGTTGCACCCCCGCCGCGGAACCGGCCCCTTCGGCAAGCGGGTCCGCGGCGGGGGTAGTCGTGAGGGATGGAGGAGTCATGGGGTCACCTACAGGGTGTTGGGGAGAAGGAGGGTGAGGTTCTCGAACAAGTTCCAGGCGACGAGAAGGAACAGCGGGGCAGCTGCCATCCAGATGACAGCGTGCGTGTACCGCAGCCAGGCCCAGGCGGTTCCGAGCGCGACAAGGAACAGCGCCTGCGCCCATAGCAGGGTGGGCAGGATCGCCGCCTTCTCGATAGCTAGAGGTTGTTCACTGGGCAACGCGGCGCCGACGACAGCCGCTGGTTGCGCCTTGCCATCGATGGCAGCGCTGACCAACAGACTGCGACCGGGACGCCAAGCGGGATCGCTGGTGACCAGCACCAGTCGCGACGCCGCGGCGTCCGGCAGCTCGACCTCTTCATCGCTGTACCGGATGTTGTCGACGGTGTAGGTGAACTCGCCTTGCCCGGTGGTCGCATGGATTTGGTCGCCGATGTCGATCGTGTCGAGGGCCGAGAAAGCTCCGCCATACGCAGCCCGTCGACCGAAGATGACAGAGACGCCTTCTTGCCCCGGAAGCACAGTGTCGGTGCGGTGTCCGAGACCGCGGGTCAGCGATGAACCATTCGCCCCCTGCACCACGACTTGGTCGAGTCCGATGCCAGGAATGGTCACGAGCGCGACCGGGTCTCCTGGCGGAATCGGCGCTTGCACTGGCGCCGTAGCTCCGACGAGTTCCTCGCGGAAGGTGTCGTAGAGCGTGCTCTGCGTCCGCGAGTACTGCGCCGACGAACCCCACGCAAGGAAAGCCACGTAGCCGACCAGCGCCAGCCCGAAGGTCAGGGCCACCGTGCCTGCCACCATTCCCACCGACCACGGGTTGCTCGGTCGCTCGGCCCGTTTGGTGGGCTTACTTGCGTGCCTGCGCAGGCGTCGCCGAGCCGGTGCCTCAGAGGAAGCCGAGTCGGCGTCCGGCTCAGTGGCCGGAGCTTCGACCGTCACCGTCGTAGCCACGCCGGTCCCCTCCCGGTGCGGACCAACCACGACGTAGCTCCGCCAAGCACCAATGCGAGGACACCAAGGGCTAGGGCGATCGGGACGATGACCGAGCTGGTCCAGGGCTGCGCCGACGAGTACGCGGCTGGAACAGCAGACGCCAGGTCGGACTGGTCAGCAGCATTCGCAGGATCGTCACCTGACATCGAACCCTCGGTGGTATCGGTGATGCCGCCGTTGTCTGTGGTAGTGCCGCCATTCGGATTGTTCGGGTCGTTACCCTTGCCGCCCGGTTCGGACTGAGAGTCGACTCCCTTGCGTAGGGCCTTGGCCGCAGCTGCAGTCTCCGCGCGCAAGGACGCCGGCAAAGGCAGGTGGCCGGCAGGCAGGTCGCCCATTCCGGTTCCGGGTTGCTGACCGCGGCCAGCGGCGAACAGCAGGAACTTCGCAGCGGCGTCCCGCGTCGCTTGGTCTGCCTCAAGCCGCGCGACAGCGGAAATGGTGGTTGTCAGCGGGTATATGGCCTTGTCTTTGTCGCTGAGATCGGGCATCGACTCGCCTTGCTTCGTCGCCTTCAGCGCAGCGCTCATTCCCGCTTGCGTCGGCCCGACGAATGCCCCACCGGCGTTCTGCAGCTTGGCGGCATCCAGCATGAATGACTCCGCGTCCGCGCTATCGACGATGCCAATTACCTCGCGACGTCCAGGGTTCTGCCGCGGCGGCTTGCTGATAACGGGAACGCCGTCCTCGTACGTCACGATCGCGCCAGGGAACTGAGCCAAAGACAGCTGACGCGAAAGGTGGTCCATCCCCTGGATCGGTTCGTAGTTGTCGCTCTGCCACTTGTCGAGCAGCGGGAACGTTGAGAAGGGAAGCTCGACGTTCTTGTACTTCTGGTTGATCGTCATGCCCCACGGGTCAGGCTTACCTGCGACAAAGGCTCGCGCCTGTGGGTCAGAGGCAATCCACCTTGTGAGTGCATAGGTCGTGTCGGACAGGTCACCAAGGAGCAGCACGTGGTTACCAGGCGCACCAGAAGGCCAGTCAACGTGTGGGTTGAGCTTGAGGAACTCCGGGTCTTGGAAGATGTTGCTCGGGTTGTTGTCGACGTTGGGGTCGTCGGCGATCCGATAGGACGCCGTGATGAGTTTGGTGACAAGCCGAGCGTTGAGATTCAGGTCTTTGACTCGCTGACCATTGGCATCGTCGATCTGGAAACCCACAGCGATGCCCGATACCGAGACGGGGGCCTGGACCAGTTTGGAGTCGGCGGCTGCATCCGCAGGAATGAGCTTACTGATTAGGCCAAGGTCGGCGATCCCA
>JBJMHG010000029.1:0-4172 GCA_045807485.1 Actinomycetes bacterium | reverse complement strand
TCCGAACGACGGGTTCACTGCCACCGGCGAAGGCGACTACGACCCCCGCTGGGGTGACTATGGAGCAGCGACGATCGATGAAACCGGCGCGATGTGGTTCGCCAATGAGTACATCGCGCAGCGTTGCAGCCTCGACGAGTTCGCGGTTGACACGACTTGCGGATACACGCGCACGTTCTACGCCAACTGGAGCACTCACATCACCGCGGTGCGTCCGGTTGGCTAAAGACCAGTCGTTGTAGCTGCCAAGGCCACTGAACAAAGAGGCTGGGAAGGAGAGCCGTGACCGCCGTTGAGCTGGTGGTGGGCATCGTCCTGACCGCTTTCCTCGGAACCCTTGCGTTTGGCTTGCTGACTGGCCGAATCCCATGGCGCGTGAACGGTTGCTGCTGTCCGCCGGACCCGTCGCAGGACCTCAGGATGTCGGGCTCAGTGCCGCGTCCTGTGCCATGCTCCACTGGTGACGAGCCGCTCTGACACGGGTGCACCCCATGTGACGGTGCTGTCCACCACGCCCGTCAAGGGTTTTGGGCTGCACCATCCGGACGCCGTCACGCTGGACGTCAACGGAGCTGTTGGAGATCGAGACTTCTTTCTGATCGATAATGAGCGCCGCTTGTTCTCGATCACGAGAACCGGAGTCTTTGCCAGTTGGGTAGCGACCTTCGATGCAGCCACAGATGTCCTGACCCTTACCCATCCCGACGGCACCGTGCTTGAAGACAAAACCGCAACGGGGGAAGAAGTCGTTGGTCACTTCGACGAGGGTCGAGACGTACGTGGGTTTCTTGTCGACGGCTCCTGGACGCGATGGCTGTCAGAACTCGCTGGGCGGCCGGTCTCTTTGGTGCGGGCAGCCGATGCGGGCTACGCGTTCGACGTCCATCCGGTGACCGTAGTTTCCGATGCCTCCGTTGCCGATCTTGGGAAGCAAGCTCCAACTAGTTCGATTGACGCACGTCGGTTCCGCATGCTGATGGAGATCACCGGCGTCGGGCCATATGAAGAGGACTCCTGGGATTCGCGCACTGTGCGGGTGGGAACTGCGCTCCTCCGGATGCGAGGCCCTGTTCCGCGGTGCAACGCCACAACGCGAGACCCAGACTCAGGAGAGAGAAATCTGAAGACTTTGGCGCTGATCACCGAACGTCGCGGCATGCTGCCGAACGCTGAGGGGGAAGGTCTGAACCTCGGTGTCTACGCCGACGTCGTAGAGCCGGGCATCGTCAGCGTGGGCGACGAGCTCAGAATGTCTAGCTGACTCGGGAGTCAGGGTCCGCTACTCCGGGGCGATCGATGCCCGGGACGGCTTTGCCCAATCGTGACCCGGCCCGGCCCGCCATCCCCTTGACCTTGGCCGTACGGCAGGTACCGTGCGGCACAACTGTGTTGGTGTCGGGATCCTTGGAGGCCTCCGTGTCGTATCGCCGTTCTCTGTCATTTGTGGCTCTGGCCGCCGTGGCATCTATCGGGCTGGCAGCCTGCGGTGACGACGGCACCAGCGACTCCAGCAGCACCACGCCGTCCGCGGACAGTGTGTGTTCAACGGCAGATACCTCAGGCAACGACCTCCTCGCAGAGGTGTGCAACAACGGCACAATCGTCGTGTCGACCGACCCGAAATACCCGCCGCAGTCATCGTTGAACCCTGAGACTGGTGAGTACGAAGGCTTTGACATCGACGTCGCGACAGAGATCGCCAACCGCTTGGGCGTCAAGATCTCCTGGGAAGAGCCGAGCTGGAACCTGATCACCTCCGGTGGCTGGAACGGCCGGTTCGATATGTCCGTAGGGTCGATGACGGTCACCGATGAGCGTGCGAAGGTGCTCAACTTCACGCCGGCCTACTACTTCACGCCGGCGTCAGCTGCCGTCAACGCTGACAACACGACGATCACGGACACGTCCACCGATCTCGATGGCAAGAAGATTGGCGTATGCAGCGGTTGCACCTACGAGTCGTTCGTCAACGGCACACTGAACATCCCTGGATACTCGTTCGACTTTGTGATCGACGACGCGACAGCCGTCGGGTACGACACGGACACGACGGCTATCCAGGATCTCACCCTCGGTGACGGAACCCGCCTGGACGCCGTGATATCAGCGACGCCCACGCTGCAGGGCGCTATCGACCACGGCAAGCCGATCAAGATCGTGGGTGACCCGCTCTACTACGAGCCCTTGGCTGCGGCGTTTGACAAAAGCTCAGAAGCGGACAGCGTTCCGTTGGCCGACGCCGTCGGTGAAATCATCAACGACATGCACAAAGACGGCACGCTCACCGACATGTCGATGAAGTGGTACGGCGAGGACTTGACCGTCTCCGACCAAGGCTAAGAGCGGCTGAGCTCATAGTGACGATTGACGAGCCTGCACTTGGCTTCAGCGAGCGCGTCTCGCTCGCGAGCGCGCGGGTTCCATGGCGCGTTAAGCTCACGGCGGTTTACGTCGTCATCGCAGCAGTATTGGTCTGGCTCTTCTGGGCAGCAGACTTCGACATCGCTTGGATCAGAGCGCACGCTGAGTTCGTCTTCAAGGGACTCACGTTCACGATCGTCCTCGCGGTGGGAGCCATCGCGCTGGCCTGTGTGATGGCGCTGATCGGTTCGCTCTGCCGCTTGTCGAAGAATCCAGTGCTGTTCGGTCTCTCTGGGTTCTATACCTCGTTCTTCCGCGGTACGCCCCTGATCGTCCAACTCTTCTTGATCTATTTGGCCTTGCCGCAGCTGGCGATTGGCCTGGGCAACCAGAGCCTCGAGACAGCATTGACCCTGACTGCCTTCCAGGCCGGAATCATCGGATTGGGTCTCAACTACGGCGCCTATATGACTGAGATCTTCCGTGCCGGAATTCAGTCGGTGAGCGGCGGCCAGTGGGAGGCCGCGGAGGCGCTGGGCATGAAGTACACCCAGCGAATGCGCAGGGTGATCCTGCCTCAGGCGGTCAGGGTGATCATCCCGCCCACGGGGAACGAGTTCATCGCGATGATCAAGGACACCGCCTTGGTGAGCTTTCTCGGAGTCGCGGTCGCCCAGGCGGAGGTCTTTCGACGTGCCCAACTCGTGGGGCAAGCAGACTTCAAGATGTTGGAGGCGCTGCTACTTGCCGCAGGTATCTACTGGGGCCTGACCGCTATCTTCACGTTCTTCCAGACAAAGTTGGAGCGACGCCTGTCCAAGGGCTACGACCGAAACGTGCAAGCTCAGGTGCAACGCAAGTCGCGATGGTTCTCGACCGGCGGCGGCGGTGGCTATGGCGGAGGAGCGACCATGGTCGAGATCCCTGATAGCGGTGGTCCAGAGATTGGGACTCAGGGGCACTGATGGCGGCAGAACCGGTTGTAAAAGTGGAGGGTCTCTACAAGAGGTTCGGCACTCTTGAAGTGTTGACCGACGTCGACTTCGAGGTCGACAGGGGAGAGGTCGTTGTCGTCTTCGGCCGTTCGGGAAGTGGCAAGAGCACGCTGCTTCGCTGCATCAACTTCTTGGAAGACCCAACCCGCGGCAGCGTCGAGGTCGGCGGAATCCGGCTCGAGGGTGGTCACCGCACCCGAAACAAACGCGAGCACATCCGTCAACTGCGCATCAAGGCAGGCATGGTCTTTCAGCAGTTCAACCTCTTCCCGCACATGACGGTCCTCGACAACATCATCGAGGCGCCAATTCGCGTCAAGGGTGTGCCCGAAGCTCAGGCCAGAGCCAAGGCGATGGAATTGTTGGACAGCGTCGGGCTGGGCGACAAAGCGGGGGAGCACCCCATTCGGCTCTCCGGTGGTCAGCAGCAGCGTGCCGCGATTGCACGCGCACTCGCTATGGAGCCAGAGGTGATGCTCTTCGATGAGCCCACGTCCGCGCTCGATCCTGAGCTGATCGGTGATGTGCTTGGGGTCATGCGCAAGCTGGCCGAACAGCACATGACGATGATCGTGGTGACCCACGAGATGGGCTTTGCGCGCGAAGTCGCGCACCGTATGGCGTTCTTCCACGAGGGGCGCATTCTCGAGCAGGGAACCCCGGACGACCTGTTCAACCGGACGCAGAACGACGAGACGCGGCGATTCCTCGAAGCCATTCTCTGAGTGCCTTGCCACTTGAGGATCTAGAAGCCGAAGTGAGCAAGCCACGCATTCGGAGAGCCTCGGCGTCCGAGCTGGACGATGTCATCGCGAT
>JBJMHG010000028.1:0-2910 GCA_045807485.1 Actinomycetes bacterium | reverse complement strand
GCCGACGCGGCGAACACCCGGATCGGGGCGCCGGCCACCGACCGGGCGACCGGCGCCCGAGCGCGGAAGCGACACCGCCCCTGACCACGCGTTGGCGCAGGTCAGGGGCGGTGTCGGTGGGGGTGGCGGGTGAAGGATTCGAACCTTCGTAGGCTGAGCCGACGGATTTACAGTCCGCTCCCTTTGGCCGCTCGGGCAACCTGCCTGGATTGCCGCCGCTGGCGGCGGAGCGCAACAATACCGCAGCCACCGCATCGGCAACGAAGCGCGTCTGCGCCCTGGAAGGAGCACCGATGGCCTCGGAGTCCTCGTTCGACATCGTCAGCAAAGTTGACCGTCAGGAGATCGACAACGCACTCAACCAGGCGTCCAAGGAGCTCAGCCAGCGCTTCGACTTCAAGGGCACCGGCGCCAACATCTCATGGCAAGGAGAGATGGGTGTCGAGATAAAGGCGAACTCCGAGGAGCGGGCGAAGGCGGCTCTCGACGTGTTCAAGGACAAGCTCGTGAAGCGCAAGGTCTCACTGAAGCACCTCGAGACTGGTGAGCCGGCCGCCTCCGGCAAGGACTACAAGATCGCCGGCACCTTGTCGCAGGGCATCAGCCAGGAGAATGCCAAGAAGATCTCGAAGATAATTCGCGACGAGGGACCGAAGGGCGTGAAAGCCCAGATCCAGGGTGACGAGCTGCGCGTCACCAGCAAGAGTCGCGACGACCTGCAGGCGATTCAGCGCATGCTCGACGGGAAAGATCTCGACGTCGCCTTGCAGTACGTCAACTATCGCTAGCGTGCTCAGGCTTTGTCGCGCCTGATTTCGCGGACCACGTGGTGGCCTGGCATGCCAGTGACGCCGCCACCGGCATGTGTCGCACTCGAGCCTTGGTACAACCCCTTGATCGGCGTGCGATAGTCCGCGTAGCCGACAGCGGGTCGCATGTGGAACAGCTGATCGACGGTGAGTTCACCGTGGAAGATGTTTCCGCCGATCAGACCGAAGTCACGTTCCATCTCGTGTGGTCCGATGATTTGCTCATGCAAGATCGAGTCCTTGAACCCGGGGGCCACGGCGTCGAACCGGTCATACAGCCGCTGTGCGTACGCCTTGAGCTCATCGTCATGAGGCTGCTGGCTCCATGACTCGGGAACCCACTGCGTGAACATCGACATGATGTGCTTGCCTTCGGGCGCCAACGTGTTGTCGTAGACCGTCGGGATCTCGGTGTCCGAGAACGGCAGAGTCGCAGCCTTACCCCCTCGTGCCTCTTGGAACGCGGTCTCGAGGTATTCGAGGTCGTCCAGCATGAAGATGGCGCCACCGTGGATGTCCTTGTCGAAACCGGGATCGGCGGTGAACTCGGGCAGCCGGTCGAGGGCGAGGTTGATCTTCACTGTGCCCGAACGCGAGCGCCAGTTCTCGATGTCGTGCACGAAGTCGTCAGGCAGGTGATGGCGGTCGATCTGCTGCAGGAAGGTGATCTGCGGATGGCACGTGGTCACCACCAACGGCGCAGAGATCTCGTCACCGTTCTCGAGAACAACACCGGTGACGCGGCCGTTGGTTACCGAAACTTGAGAGACCCCCGAGTTCACCCGAACCTCGGCCCCGAATGACTCGGCTGCTGAGCGGCAGGCGTCTGCCACCGCGCCCATACCACCCACGGGCATGCCCCAAGACGAGACCTTTCCCTCGGCTTCTTCTCCCACCGAGTGGTGCATGAGTACATACGCCGTTCCGGGGCTCATCGGTCCGGCCCAGGTTCCGATGATCCCGTTGACTGCCAGTGAGCCCATCACCACCGGGTTCTCGAACCAACGCGCAAGTAGGTCGGTCGCGCTCATCGTGAACAATCTGGTGATGTCTGCGACAGTCCGCTCGTCGATTTCTTTGCGAAGCATCCATGCCAGCTGGCCCAGGTCTTTGACGTCGCGCAACTTCTTCGAACCCATGTGCGGCGGGGTCTTGTCGAGCATGGGGTGCAAGATGTTGGCGATCCGCCCGATCCACTCGAAGTACGGCTCGTATGCGTCCGCGTCCTTCTTGCTGAACTGGGCGAACGAGTCGTAGACACGCGGGCCGTCACTGATCAGTGAGCGGCCGTCAGGGTGCGGCAGATACCCAAGGCCAAGGGGGTTGATCTGGTAGCCGAATCGTTCGAGCTGAAGATCTTTGAGGATGTACTCCGGCATCAAGCTCATCGTGTACGAGAGCGTGGTCACCTTGAACTCAGGTGCTTCCGGCCACGGCTGACTGGTGTCTGCAGCGCCGCCAGTCTTGTGGCGCTTCTCGAGCACCACGACACGTTTGCCGTACTTGGCCAGGTAGGCAGCGGCGACCAACCCGTTGTGACCACCACCGATGACGACTGCGTCGTACCGCTGTGCCTCACCAGCCATTCAGACCTCCCAGATCCGAGTCGACCGAGGTTACTGACTGACTGATCAGTTAGTCAACGTCATCAGTCACCGGGATCCAGCCATCTCCTCCAGGCGTGCCACACGATCGGCGGTCGGTGGGTGCGTGGAGAACAGCTTGCTGAGCCCGCCAGTGCTGAACGGATTGGCGATCATGAGCGCGCTGGCGCTCTCGAGCTCCGGGTCAGGACGCAGCGGAGCCGCTTGGACGCCGCGCTCGAGCTTGCGCAAGGCCGAGGCGAGCGCGAGCGGGTCCTTGGTGTACTCAGCGCCGGACTGGTCGGCTTGGTACTCCCGCGACCGACTGATCGCGAACTGCAGCAGCGACGCCGCGATCGGCCCCAGAATCATCAGGAGCAGCGAGCCGAGCACGTTGCCGCGCCCTCGATCCTGGCCGCCCACCGGGATCAGCCATGCAAACTGGGCAACGAACATGATGACGGCCGCCATCGTCGCCGCCACCGAGGCGATGAGGATGTCGCGGTTGTACACGTGGG
>JBJMHG010000027.1:0-6699 GCA_045807485.1 Actinomycetes bacterium | reverse complement strand
AGTACAAGGACGGCACCAACCTCAAGGCCTGGCTCTACCGAATCCTCACCAATACCTTCATCAACTCCTACCGCAAAAAGCAGCGTGAACCGCAGCAGACCGGTGCGGAGGAGATCGAAGACTGGCAGCTGGCAAGAGCTGAGTCGCACACCTCGACCGGCCTTCGGTCGGCGGAGATCGAAGCACTCGACCGGCTGCCCGACTCTGACGTGAAGGACGCCCTCGCCGCGCTTTCCGACGAGTTTCGGATGGCGGTTTACCTCGCTGACGTCGAGGGCTTTGCCTACAAGGAGATTGCCGAGATCATGGATACTCCCGTTGGCACGGTGATGTCGAGGCTGCACCGCGGACGCCGTCAGCTGCGTACGTTGCTCGAGGACTACGCCCGCGATCGCGGCTTCGTCGCCGCGGGGTCCGGCGCAGGCGGTCCCGACAGTGCAGGAGAAGCGTGATGACGACCTCTGATGGCCGCCACGATCTCGATTGCTCCGATGTATTAGAGGCTGTGTACCTGTACATCGACGGCGAGCTGTCCGCAGAAGTCATTGACAGCATTCGGGTTCACCTCGATGAGTGCTCGCCTTGTCTGCGCGAGTACGGCATCGAGCAGGAAGTGAAAGCCCTCATCGCACGATGTTGCTCTGAGACCGCGCCAGAGACCCTGCGGGCCTCGGTGCTTCGCCGCATTCAGGTAGTGCGAACCGAGATCTCAACCACCGAGTATCGGCTCGACTGACTTATCGGTGACGGCATACTGCTGCCCAGCCTGTTAGGCCAGTTGCGGCCGGTGTGCTGAAGTCAGGCGGTTGGGCGCTTGCCGTGGTTCGCGCCCTTCTTCTTGCGGTCGCGACGCTTACGGGCGCGCTTGCTCATGGAGACTCCCAGCGAAGTTTGGGGGGACGTCCCCATCGTCCCACAGCGCGAACGAACTGCCGAATCCTGGTCTCCTGATGGCGTCCGACGCTGATCGGGCTAGCCGAGACGCCGGTTGACCGCTGCGAGCACGGCTCTGGCCACGGCATCGCTCTCGTCGCCCCGGACCACGGCGCTGCCGGCCACCGATTGGGCGCCCACCCGTGGGACCGACAAGGTCAGCACCACCAGGGCAACGGAGTGCGTTCCGGTCTCAACGACGGCAGCGCTCTCGACCGCGGCAGGTACGCCGAGGAGCTCGTCAAGGGCGCTGATGGTGGCTGATGCGACCAGTCTGGCCCTGGCGCTCGCCGCCGCAGCGCCGCGTTCCATGCCGACAAAGGTGTCGTCGTCTAGCTGGAGTCGCACCTCGACCTCGATCTCTGCCCCCGTGCTTCGGACGCCGATCTCGGTGATGACTGGTCTCGCCTGCGCCTCCACCTCCTCCATCACCGCTTCGCCGGGGAGCAAGGGGGGTTCGCTCGCCTCGCTCAAGTCACTTGGCGCACCCTCCTCATCTGTGGCTTCGTCCTCGATCTGGACAACGCTCACGATGCGGTGATCCAGGTCGATGTCGTACTGGGCCATCGCCAGGGACTGCACATCGCGAACGATCTGCTTGGCGGGTTTGCCAGGTGCGGCGAGGACGTGCACTTCTTTGGGCTGTGCCTGCGCGTCGGTGACCACGCTCGCTGCGCGAACGCCGGGGATCTGCCGAATCGACTCTTCAAGGTCGGGCAGCAGTCGCAGGCTTGGCATGAAGGTCAGTCTCTCTCGGGTTGCGGTCACAGTCTCAGTCTCAAGGGTCGGTATGGGATGCAGTGCGGTTCTGTGCGTCCCAGCAGGCTAAGGGAAGGGTGGGTCGTCGATCGGACGCAGCCCGGCCACCAGCAGCCGGCGCGCGGTCAGGTCGACGAGAGGGGCTGGTGGTTCCTCGTCGGGCTCTTCGGCCACGGATGATGTGCCTGCACCAGGAGCGTCTGGCTTGTCGTGTCCCTCGGCGGCCGCTGGGTCAGCCTTGGCCAGCTCGGCGTCGACGGGCAAGTCGGCGTTGCCGGTGCCTGCCGGAGCGGCTTGTGATCTTTCTTCCCCCTCGAGGGCCACGAGCGTCGCTGGCAGTACGTGGGCGGCATGTTCGACGACATCTCGGACGGTTTGGCGCTGCAGCCACCTCAGCTCGCGCGCCAGGGGCTCGGCGAGACGTCCGTCTGCGACGGCCGCGGCAACCAGTGCGTCGAAGTCATGAGTAGAACCAGGGTTGCGCAGGTCGAGGACGGCAGAGACCAGCTCGGCATAGGCCGCCGAACGCCCCAGATGCTCGGAATCAGACCCGCTGGACACAGCCGCCACCCGCCCCCTCCCGGTCCATCTTGAAGCCCCCGGGTACGAAGGCTACGGGTGAGTTTCCACTACCGTGGGGAGGCGGCTGACGGCATGCTCCGATCGGGTGCAACATGGCCCATAGGAATGGTTAGGCATAGCCCAGTTGGGCTATTCAGGTGAAGATATGGTCACTTGGGGCCGCCCGTCCTTGACGACCACACCTGTCACACCCTTCACTTCCGTTTCGGCGACCATGTTCGTTCCGGGAGGGATGGAGCGACCAGAGCCGGACAACTGAAGAGGGTGGATCGGGGATCGGCAGCAAGTGCTGGCCGGGCGGCAGCGATGTCGTGCGGCCTTCGTGTCGTTCCTACGGGATTACACAACCTTGAGCGGAGCGGATGCTGCGCGAGCCAATAGCGGGGCTCGTGACATCTCAAGCAAGGGGTGATTCCCACACATGAGCAAGCTGGTTTCTGCGGTCGAGCGCTTCCTTTCCAGCGGCGCTGGTTGGTCGTGGCACTAGAAACTCGTCAGCTGCCGATCCCCGATCCCCCCTCACACTTCCCCCAGGAGTCGCTCGCATGCAGCAGCTGCGTCCCGCGGCGAAGGTGTACCTGACCGCGGTTACGGTCGGGGCGCTCGCCGCGCTCTTTGCTGCTGTCGTCGCCTTGGTGCGAGACGAAATGGCGCGCGGTGCGTTCCTGACCAGCGACTCGCAGCTTCGGGTGCTCGCGGTCCTGGCGCCGATATTTGTCCTGTCGATGTTCCTGAAGTCGAGGATGACGCAGCAGATCGACCTGTCGGCAAACGTGCCCATTCTGATCGCGGCGTACCTGATCGGTGGCTGGGCTGTGGCTTGCCTGGTGGGTGTCTCTTCGATCGTTCTCGACCGCCGGCGAGCGTTGTCACGCACGCTGTTCAACAACGCGCAATGGGTCTTGATGGGACTCGCCGGTGGCCTCGTCTACGACAGCATGGGCGGAACGGCGCTGCAAGGCCTCACCGAGACGGGGTTCTCACCAGCCCTGCTTGGTCCGATCGTGGTGTCGATTGCTGCTGTCATCGCGGTCAATGCTGCGCTCATGCTCGGGATCTTGGCTTTCCAGGAGAGCGTTCGACCGGCAACCATCTGGCGCAGCATGGTTCTCGCCTCAGTGGGTCCCTACTTCGCCTACGGACTCCTTGGTCTGCTGATGGCCGTGTTGTGGTCCATTGGAGGCGGTTTCGCGGCGGCGCTGGTGCTGCTGCCGTTGCTGGTCGCGCGGTGGGCGTTCAACCAGTACGCGGTTCAGCGCGAGGCCTACGAGTCAACGATCCGCGCTCTGGTGCAGGCTGTCGAAACCAAAGACCATTACACGCGCGGTCACAGCGAGCGGGTGTCTCGAGCTTCAGTGATGATCGCGCGGATCCGCGGAATGCGTGAGGACCGGGTCGAGGGGCTCCGGTACGCCGGCATCTTGCACGACGTCGGAAAGCTCGGCGTACCCACACGAGTGCTGCAGAAGACCGGTCCGCTGAGCGACATGGAGTTCGACGCCATCAAACGTCACCCCAGGAACGGCACCGAGATGGTGCGAGGCATCGCCTTCCTGGAAGAGGCGTACAACGGGATCATGCATCACCACGAGAGGCTGGACGGTCGGGGCTACCCGCTGGGCTTGTCAGGAAGTGACATCCCAGAGTTCGCACGCATCATCGCCGTGGCCGATGCATTCGACTCGATGACGTCAACTCGGTCGTACCGAGGCGCACGAGACGTCCCGGCAGCGCTCGCCGAGATCCAGAGGTGCGCGGGCACGCAGTTCGACGGCGTGATGGTGGACGCGCTAGTGACGGCGTTGCAGCAGGAGCCATGGTCAGCCGTCGCGCCCGCTGAGCAGCGACTGGTCGACGTCGAGGTCGGTGTGCCCACCTTTGATCACGACGACCCGACTGCGAACTTTCCCGGTGACGTCGATCCCGTTATCGCCGCAGAGGCTGCCGCTGCCGAAGCGCAGAACGAACACGTGCTTCGTCGAGGTGGCTGGTCATGAGGCGTACGTGGGCCGATGAGTTCTCCGGAGGATCGGTCCTGGTCGTCGTGGGGGGTCTTTTGCTCGCCGTCGCCGGTATCGCGCAGATGGCGACAGCTGGCGTCGTGCTGCCGCAGATCGCTCTGGCTTTCGGTGCGCTGATCGCCCTCGGAGAGCTGGTACGCATCAACCTGCCGGGTGACCGATCTGCTGCACCGCTCGGCGCGGCCGCTGGGTTGGCTTATGCCCTGCTCGGTGACTTCAGGGATTTCGACAAGACGATCACCACGGATTACGGCGTGATGCAAGTGGTGGCGGTGAGCACGATCGCGATCATGATCGGCACTGTGCCGCACATGGCGGTTGGGCAGGCACCACGCCTTGAGTCGCTGGCCCGTCGCGTCCTTGTTGCCGGCTTTGCCGCCGTCCTTTTCCGCCCGCTGTACAGCAACGGGTATCTCGACTCGATCTTGCAAGGCGGCCCCCAACTGCCGGCGTTCATGCTGGCGATCGTGCTGCTGTGCGGCGTGGTCGACGCCCTGCTCGCAGCTCTGGCGCGATCGGGCCGCGAGGGTGTGCCCTTCCTGGCAGCTGCGCGCGACGAGTTTCGGGCGCTGCTCGGAATCGGGTCGGCGATCGGCGCCACCGGCGTCCTCATCGCTCTCGCCGCCGAAGTGATGGGCTACTGGGCGCTTCCGCTGTTCGCATTGCCACTACTGGTCGCGCAGTTCTCGTTCCGGCGCTACGCCAGCATCAGGGCCACGTACGACCAGACGATCCAGGCCCTCTCGCGGGTGACCGAGGTGGGTGGCTACACCGAGACTGGTCACGCGCAGCGGGTGGCGCAGCTGTCAGTGGCCGTGGGTCGTGAGATGGGGTTGTCCGAGGACGACATCAAAGATCTGCGCTACGGCGCCTTGATGCACGACATTGGCCAGCTGTCTTTGACCGACCCCATATCCGGGGGAGCCACTTCCCTGATCGCCCGCGACGAGCAGCGCAGGATTGCTGAGTACGGAGCTGAAGTCATCCGGCAGAGCGGCATGGACCGGGTGGCACACATCGTCGAACAGCAGACCGAGCCATTCCGGCGTCCAGGGCAGCCGTTCGATGCCAACATCCCCGTAGCAAGTCGGATCATCCGGGTGGCCAACGCGTACGACGACTTCGCCGGTGGCTCCATGGAGAGTCAGCAACGCATGCGCGCGTTGACGCGACTGCGCGAGGGCGCTGCCGAAGAGTACGACCCCCAGGTGGTCGACATCGTGAGCCGGGTGGTCGAACGCACGATGCTCGTGGACGTCTAGTCGCCCTGGTCCAAGGCCGTGGTTGGATGACGTCGTGGTTGAGCAGATCCGTGCCGAGATGGTGGCCAACGTGTTGTCGGTACTGGTCTCCGATGGCGACCCGGTCAACGCTGGACAGCCGGTGGTGATCATGGAGTCGATGAAGATGGAGATCCCGGTGCTCGCCGAGCACGGGGGCACCGTCAACCGGGTGTTTGTGTCAGAGGGGGACGTCGTGCAAGAGGGCGACGTCATGGTCGAGCTGGCGTAGCTGGAGCAACCCTTCGATGCCTGCCACGGGCTGGGTGCTGGCCCCAAAGGACTAGCCCGCCCGGCCTAAAGGTGGAGACTCCGGTGGTCGAAGCCTCCCTCGTGGAGACCACTGACCTCGAACACGCATCGGCTGAGCTGCCAGGTGATGCCGACGCGTTCGATCCTGACAAGCTCACCGCCGAACAGTTTCCCGCTCACAACCAGGGGGCTGAGGATCCGGTGGCAGTTTCGGCGATTCCAGCCGCACCCAGTGCTCCCATCGGGCCGATGTCGGTCGAACCATTCCTGAAGGCGCTGGTGGAGATTGGCGGATCTGACTTGCACTGCAAGACCGGATCGCCACCACGTGTGCGCATCGACGGCCGCCTTCGCAAACTTCAAGCGCCCACCCTGACCAACCCGGACACCGAGTACATGGTGAAAGAGGTTCTGCGGGAACGTCCGGATCTGCAGCGGGAGTTCGACGAAACCAACGAGGCAGACTTTGCCTACTCCATGCCTGGCGTCGGCCGATTCCGTGTGAACGCGTTCCGCGCCCGCGGCTCGGCCGGTCTGGTCTTCCGCCGGGTGTCGGTGGGTGCGATCGGTCTTGATGACTTGGGCCTGCCGCAAGTGGTCTCTGCTCTGGCGATGGAACCTCGCGGCCTGGTGCTCGTGACCGGTCCTACCGGTTCAGGCAAGACGACCACGTTGGCCGGCATGATCGACCACGTCAACAACAACCGCGAGGTCCACGTCGTCACGATCGAGGACCCGATCGAGGTACTCCACTACGACAAGCTCTCGATGATCAATCAGCGCGAGGTCAAGCTCGACACCGCCGACTTTGCGACTGCCCTCCGTGCCGCGATGCGGCAAGACCCCGACGTCATCCTCGTTGGGGAGATGCG
>JBJMHG010000026.1:0-15245 GCA_045807485.1 Actinomycetes bacterium | reverse complement strand
ATCACTGCGCACCAAGCCCGACGCCTCACCCTCGACCGCGACATCACCCGACTGCTCACCGATCCGATCAACGGCCAGCTGTTGGGCATCTCCGAACGCCAGTACCGTCCGTCGTCCCAGCTCGAAAGGTTGGTTCGCACTCGCGATTGGGTCTGCCGTTTTCCCGGATGCTCACGGCCCGCCACCACCAAGCATTCCGGCACCGATCTTGACCACACGGTGCCCTGGCCCGAAGGTGAGACTGCGGCGTCCAACCTCGCGGTGTTGTGTCGGCACCACCATCGACTCAAACATTCCCCAGGCTGGTCGGTGTCACTGGCATCTGACGGCGCCATGAGTTGGACGACTCCAACCGGCAAGACCTTCGTCACACAAGCGCGTGTGCACGCAGACACCGGTTAGGCGCTCACTACCCTGGCCTCATGGTCGACTTCTCGTATTCCGAGCTGCTCCCGCTGGCACCGACCGATACCCCGTATCGGCTGCTGACGACCGACGGTGTTGAGCAGTTCGGCACTGCTGACGAGCCATTTTTGAGAGTGCATCCCGATGCACTGACTCGGCTGGCGTACGCGGGAATGCACGACATCGCCCACTACCTGCGACCTGGACATCTCCAGCAACTTCGTACGATTCTCGATGATCCCGAAGCCAGCCCCAACGACCGATTTGTGGCGCTGGACCTCTTGAAGAACGCCAACATTTCCGCTGGCGGTGTGCTGCCAATGTGCCAAGACACCGGAACGGCGATTCTCATGGGCAAGAAAGGCGAGCGGGTTGTCACCGGTGGCGGTGACGCCGAGGCACTGAGTAAGGGCGTGTTCGAGGCCTACACGCGCCTCAACCTGCGCTACTCGCAGATGGCGCCCCTCACAACGTGGGAAGAAAAGAACACCGGCACTAACCTTCCGGCGCAGATAGATCTCTACGCCACTGACGGCAACGAGTACCACTTCCTGCTCATGGCCAAGGGCGGCGGTAGCGCAAACAAGTCGTTTCTGTTCCAAGAGACGAAAGCGATCCTCAACCCCGAAGGCATGCGACGTTTCCTCGACGAAAAGCTTCGCGCTCTCGGTACCGCCGCCTGTCCGCCGTACCACCTGGCGGTAGTGATCGGCGGCACCAGCGCCGAGGCGGCCCTCAAGACCGCGGAACTCGCGAGTGCCCGCTACCTCGACACGCTCCCCACCGAAGGGTCGCTCGCCGGGCATGGTATTCGTGATGAGGCGCTCGAAGCAGAGATCCTCCAGCTCACCCGCGAGTTCGGCATCGGTGCTCAGTTCGGAGGCAAGTACTTCTGCCACGACGTGCGCGTGGTTCGTCTGCCCCGGCACGGGGCCAGCCTCCCGGTCGCCATAGCGGTCTCCTGTTCCGCAGACCGGCAGGTCAAAGCCAAGATCACGACCGACGGGGTGTTTCTCGAGCAGCTGGAGACCGATCCCGCACGCTACATGCCGGAGGTGACCGATGAGCACCTGGACGACGATGTCGTTCGGATCGATCTCAACCGTCCAATGTCAGAGATTCGCGATGAGTTGAGTCGATATCCGGTGAAGACGCGGCTCTCCCTGTCGGGTCCGGTCGTCGTCGCGCGTGACATTGCGCATGCGCGGATCAAGGAGCGCCTGGATGCCGGCGAGCCGATGCCCCAGTACCTTCGCGATCACGTTGTCTACTACGCCGGTCCAGCGAAAACCCCCGCCGGCTACGCATCGGGCTCCTTCGGTCCGACCACAGCTGGTCGTATGGACTCGTATGTCGATCAGTTTCAAAGGGCTGGCGGCTCATACGTGATGCTCGCCAAAGGCAATCGCTCCACCCAGGTCACGCGGGCGTGCCAAGACAACGGAGGCTTCTACCTGGGATCGATCGGGGGCCCCGCGGCACGACTGGCGCAGGACGTCATCAAGCACGTCGACGTGCTCGAGTTCCCCGAACTCGGAATGGAGGCGATCTGGAAGATCGACGTCGAGGACTTCCCCGCCTTCATCGTCGTGGACGACAAAGGCAATGACTTCTTCGCCGAGACCAATAAGCCGATGTTCCGGTCGATCCCTGTGGTCCCCTCTGCCTGACCCGGTCAACTGCCGAGAGAACTGTCGAGCCAGTCGCTGGCGACATCTGAGGGAGACATCCCTGCTATCTCGACGCGGCGGTTCAGCCCGATCAGATCGGCGGTTGTCAGACGCGACGTGACTGAATCGATTACGTCGGCAAAGTCTTGCCCGTACTCATCGATGACCTGCTGTCTCACCAACGGCACAATGTTTTCGCGAGGTTGTAAACCCTTGTCATCGCGCAGCAGGACGAATTGGCCACCCGCGAGTTGGGCATCCGTCGTTTCGAGCAGTCCCACGTCTATCTCACCCGATTCCAGCGCTGTCGCCGTAGCAGCCCTAGTGTCCATCTCCTCCATGTGGGCGAAGCGCAATCCGTACACCGACCTAAGACCAATGAGGCAGTAAGGACGGTCTGGGCACTCCGGCGGTGCGCCTAACACCATCGATGATGCAGTCGGCGATAACGCGCTGATAGTGCGCGACGACAGTCCGGCCGCTGTTTCGCGGGTCACAGCGAAACCGTTCTGATCCTGCGCGGCGGCCGCGCCCAGAACCACCACCCCAGTCCCGACAAGCGCCTTCTGGAGCTCCCGTCGCGCATACTCCAACGAACCGTGAGTTGCCGGGTTACCCACGTCCACCGCTTCAAGCGCACTGCCCAAGTAATCAACGACGAAGTCGACCTGGCCCTGCTCGAGCGCTGGCCCGACCACTTCTCGGGTTCCGAGATTGGACAGCATCTCGACCGGTATTCCGGCGCGACGCATCGCCTGCGCATAAATCTCAGCCAGGATCCAGTTCTCACTGAAATCGAACGACGCAACCGTGATCGACTCGTCAGATCCTGACGGAGTGGGATTTGAGGACTCTTGATCAGCGCAGGCCATCAATACCAGCAGCACACTGAAGCCCACAACGAGAACGCGCAGTCGACGCGAGATGCCGGCATAGCCGGAATGCCATCGAGGGACCGTCATTGTCACCGCAGACGTCTTGGCCGTTGTCACCAAGGTCCCTAGGATGCCAAGGTACTGACCACGACGTCTAGGTCGGTGGCTTGTGACATCACATCCGGGGGTTCGGGCAGGCGACTCTGCCGCACAGCCCCGTTTGGCGCGCGCACATCCGCACCGCCGTCCATCCGGTGAACCACCGCCTCTGCCACGCAAGCTCAACAAGTCCGGCAAGTACTGGCTGCTGCTCGCTCTTTTTGTCGTGCTATTCGGGGCTGTCGTGGCAACCACGAGCCGGACCGGTGTCACGATGGACGTGATAGATCACCACGTACTCGAATGGCTCGCCGACCTGCGGACATCTGTCGTCACGCACCTGATGCGTGGTGTTGGTTGGTTGGCGACCTCAACGGCCCTGGTGATCGCTTGGTGGATCAGCCTGGCGGTCCTGATCATCTGGCGTCGCTGGCGTCACCTGCTCGTATGGGTCGTTGCAATGCTTCTCGTGTCGAACCTGGCAACTGCCGGCGCAGAGGTGATCCAACGACCACGTCCTCTCGACATCGAGATCATCGGCGCATGGCGAGGTTTTGCTATGCCGTCGGTTCCAATGGCGGTCTTTGCTGCGACTGTCGTGAACATTCTTTACGCCCTTGTCCCAGCGGGTCGCCCGCGGCAGATCGGCAAAGGAATCGCGGCTGTCTTGTTCGCAGTCGTCGCGTTCTCGCGCATGTACCTCGCCCAAGACAGCCCAACCGATGTCTTGTTCGGCCTCATCATCGGTGTCGCAATCCCGCTGGCCTTCTTTCGCTTGTTCGCACCCAACGATGTATTTCCTGTGACGTACCACCGTGGCCGCAAAGCACACTTGGATGTCACCGGTGAGCGCGGTCTCGCCATCAGAGGGGCGCTGAAAGACCAGCTCGGACTGATCGCTGTCGACGTGCAGCCCTTCGGCCTCGAAGGATCAGGCGGCTCAACGCCTCTACGCGTCACTGTCCAGGGCAATCCTGACTCCTTTGTCTTTTGCAAGCTCTACGCCGCGACTCACCTGCGATCAGACCGGTGGTACAAACTCGGGCGGACGATGCTCTACGGACGGCTTGAGGACGAGTCAGCCTTCAACACCGTCAGGCGACTCGTACAGTACGAGGACTACCTGCTACGACTGCTTCACAGTGCTGACCTTCCTGTGCCTGAGCCTTACGGCATCGTGGAAATCACACCCGAGCGCGAGTATCTGCTTGTGACGCAGTTCTTCGACGGTGCTCGCGAAATCGGTGAAGCAGAGGTCGATGACGACATCATCGACCAGGGTCTGTTGATCGTTCGGCAGCTCTGGAACGCCGGACTAGCCCACCGTGACATTAAGCCCGCAAACCTCTTGGTACGCCAGGAGCGACTGCTCCTGATCGACTCCGCCTTCGCAGAGGTGCGCCCGAGTCCATGGCGCCAGGCCGTCGACCTAGCCAACATGATGCTCGTCCTCGCTCTACGGACCGATGTTCAACGGGTGTACAGCCGCGCGCGTCTGGTCTTCACCGAGGACGAGATCGCTGAGGCGTTTGCGGCAACTCGCGGGATCACAATGCCGACTCAGCTTCGGCGCATGATGAGGCAGCAAGGCCGGCGTCTGCACGAGGAGTTTCGTCAGCTTCCTCCCACCAAACCGAAGCCGATTCGGATTCAGAGGTGGAGTTGGCGGCGCGTCGGACTTCTTGTGTGCGTCGCACTCGGACTAGTTCTCGGAACGATAATCGCGATCCCTCTGCTCGGGAGCCCCTTGTGATTCGGCGCGTCCGCGCCAGAATCCTTGTGGCAGTTGCCGTGGTTTCAGTCGTTGTGGCTGGCTCACTGTCGGCATGTTCGCTGCAGCAGAACATCGAAGGCATCCCTGAATGCACCGGCCCACCCGACATCCCGAACAGCGCCCTCGTGCTGATGGCGCAGGCGGTACCAACAGCCGAGAAGTTGCCGTGCGTCCGCTCGGTGCCCGTTGGCTGGACCTTCGACGAACTGGATGCACACAACGGTTCGGCACAGTTCACGTTCGACTCCGACCGGGAAGGAGTTTCGGCAGTCGTTGTGTCGTTGCGCCCCACCTGCTCGGTAGAAGGCACCTCACAGGTGGCCAGTGATCAGCCCGGTACCGAACGCTACGAAAAAGTCAACCGCGTGACGTCTGGATTCGGTGGTGAGCGCATCTACACGTTCCCCGGCGGCTGTGTGGTGTACACGTTTGACCTCCGAGGTCAAAGTCATGCTGAGCCCGTAACAGAGATTTCCAACGCGCTGGGTTTCGTCAACAGAACCGACCTGGCGGGGCAAGTCAGCGAGCACAGCGATGGTCGGCTGTCTCTAGATCCCACGGAATAGGGAGTGACATGAGTCGCTGGAAGCAGGTGGCGTCGGCCCTATTCTCCATCGGTCTCGTCATCGCCGTGACGTGGTACTTCCTGCCGCAATTCACAAGCGTCGCTGATATCAAGAGCTCAATCGACGCGATGACCACAACAGAGCTTGTCGCCCTGGGCATCGCGGCAGTGTGGAATTTGGTCACCTACACCTTCGTCATGGTGACGACGATGCCTGGGCTGACCTACCGTCAAGCGTTTGTCGTGACGGAGTCATCAACTGCCGTGTCGAACACCGTGCCCGGTGGTGGTGCGATCGGTGTCGGGATGAGCTACTCGATGTACTCGTCGTGGGGCTTCTCGCGGTCGCGAGGCTCGGTATCACTCCTGCTCAGTGGGGTGTGGAACAACTTTGCCAAGCTAGCTCTTCCGATCCTTGCCATCGCCATCGTGGCGATCCAAGGAGGACCTGGTGGCGGCCGGCTCGTCGCTGCGCTCGCCGGCATCGGCGGGCTTGTCTTCGCTATCGCCCTGTTTGCGCTTCTCCTGCGTAGCGAGGAGGGCGCACGATCAATCGGGATCAGGTTGGGAATGATCGTCTCGCGCCTCCGCGGCCTCTTCGGACGCCCACCTGTCGAGGGTTGGGAAATCGCTACCACCAAGTTTCGTGCCCGGACGATCACCCTGCTGCGCGCCCGTTGGTACTGGCTGACACTGGCGACTTTGGTCAGTCACCTGTCCCTTTTCCTCGTGCTCCTGATGGCCCTACGTTTCGTCGGAGTGTCGGGCGACGATGTCAGTTGGGCCGAGGTGCTCGCGGTGTTTGCGTTCGCTCGGCTGTTGACAGCCATCCCATTTACACCAGGTGGAGTTGGTGTCGTCGAGATTGCTCTCATCACCAGCCTGTCGAGCGCAGGCGGCCCCCGTGCTCAGGTTGCCGCCGCCGTACTCATGTTCCGCGCACTGACGTACGTGCTGCCCATTCCGGTTGGCGTGGGAACCTACATCTTCTGGCGTCGTAACCATTCATGGCGACGACCTCAGGGAACAGCGCCGCGTACGGAGCTGGTACCCGAATCGGTGTAAGGGGTCAACGCGATGCTGATCAACCACCGCCGAGGGATGACTGTCGCTCTGATCGCACTCGCACTCGCGATTCTTCTCGGGGTACTCGTAGCGGTACCTGCCTCGCTGGCCCGGGTACAAACGGTGGACGACTGGGTCTACGACCTGTCCAACCAGTTCCAGCCGACACCACTGGTCTGGGCGGCGAAGGTTCTGGCCTTGACTGGCAGCGCGTACGTCAACTGGCCATTGCGCGTCGCAGTCATTGTTCTGCTGGCATGGCGACGAATGTGGGTGCAGCTGCTTGCCTTCGTCCTGGCAGTAGTCACCTCGGAGGTGGTTCTTGGCCTCATGAAGACCGGGTATGCACGCCCGAGGCCGCCAGACCCCTTGTTCGCAACTACGGGGTACTCCTTCCCGTCGGGCCACGCGGTCGCAGCGGTGGTGACGGCAGTAGGCATCGTCATCGTCCTGCTCCCACCTGGACCGGCGCGCACGCGGTGGGAAATCCGGGCCATCATCTTTGTACTGCTGATGGCCATGTCGCGTGTGTACCTGAATGCGCATTGGCTTTCGGACGTCGTAGAGGGCGTCCTGGTCGGCACTGCCCTGGCGCTGCTGTTCCCGTCGGTATTGCAGTCGCTGCGAGTCCGCGCTCAGCGTGCCACGACCGAACGCGGCCGTGCGTCGACAGGGCCTTCTGGAGACATCGCCTAGTTTCCGGTGCCGACGAGGGGCCGCTTTCGCAGCTTGGGACAGGCACCCGGCCGACCGAAGAGCAGCCGCATGGCCGCACCGACTGCAAGACCTAGGGCTGCGCCCCCGACCACATCGAGGGGCAGATGCGCCCCTACATAGATTCGCGCCCATCCCACGACCAACAACACGACCCAGGGCACCCAGCGCCAACGCTTCGGGAGGTAAGGCACGGTGACCATCGCGAGGAGAGCAATCACTGCCGCATGCCCAGAGACGTATCCCAATCCAAGGGACGGCTCACCACGAATCGTCACATCGCTCAGCAGCTTGTCAGGACGGCCGCGCTCGACGATGCGCTTGACCACCTTGGCGATGACGTACGCAGCGAGACCACCCACGACGATGCTCGCGGCCAACCTCAGTCGTCTGGCCACAAGAGCGACCAGGGCCGCGACAGCGAGCACGAGGATGTTGCCGAGCTGCATGACTGGCCAGACGATCACAAAGGGAAGGACCGTCGGGTCGTTCACGACTCGGAATGCAGCGCGTTCGACACTCGAAATCTGGTCGGCCGACACTGGAAGGGCGCTCACAACCAAGAGAGCGGAGGCGGCGGCCAGCCAAGCGAGGTCGGACCAGCAGCGCACCGTCGACCTTGACGACCTGCCCGGACGTCTCAGGCTCGCTATGGGCAAGGGGTGCCTCCCGTGAGCCTTGCGGTCCACCGGAAGCCGAGGCCGGTGATGTCCGTACCCTGCACCGCCACCACGAGCCGAGCAACCCCCGCCAGCGACCGTATCCGTTCATCTCCGGGGGTTTCGCTGTTGACGTAACTTCCCAGGTTGCTTTGCTGAGTAAGTATGTAATCATCATTACATGACAAGAAGACACCGAGAAGCAGATCCAAGTGAGATCCGAGGCTGGCTGACTGGCCGGCTACCGCAGTGGTTCGACGGAGCCCCAGAGGTCATCGTCGACCGAGAAGAGGTCACCATCATCGGCACCCTCTCCGCACCCGACCTCAGCGAGGACGCCGGTGACGGCGAGCGTGCTGCCGCCCTCAAAGGCCGAACCAAAGCCTTCCGTGAGGAGACCCGCGAACAGCGCATCGTGATCGCCCAGGAGCTGGAAGGGCGATACGGCCGAGCTGTGGCCTGGGGCGTCCGCGTGGACGATGAGCAGTTCCTGTTCACGCACCACGCAGTTCCGGTCATGACAAGGCTCCGTCAGCCCGAGCGTCGCGTGCTCGACACCCTGGTAGCGGCTGGAGTGGCCAGATCACGTGCCGATGCTCTCGCCTGGTGCGTGCGACTCGTCGGGGAGCACTCAGAAGACTGGCTGGAGGAGCTGCAAGGCGCTCTCGCCGCGGTTGAGCAGGTGCGCGCCTCCGGCCCGAGGGCTTGACCCGAGCACACAGCGCCAGCGGGGAAATGCAGGCGAAAGTGGGCAGGGTCATGCGGCACACTGCCGTTCATGCCAACGGACGCGGGGACCACGACGCTGGACGACGGGGCCCTTGTTCGCGGCGCGCGCGACACTGACCTCGCGGAGATGCTCGCCCTCGAAGCAGAACGCGAGGGTGAGGACGACGCTGTCGATCTGAAGCTGGTCGCCGAGACTCCCGGTGGTCTCGAGTCGATGAGCGTGGTTGAGCTCGATGGCCGAGTCGTGTCGATGGCCACTCTCTTGGATGAATCACTGAACGTCGGCGGCACCACGCTGCCTGCCGGTCAGATCGAGATGGTGGCCACCGCGCGGCAGGCTGAGGGTCGCGGCTATGTCAGGGCGCTAATGCAGCGGTCGCACGCACTGTCGGCTCTTCGGGGCCACGTGGTGCAAGTGATGATCGGCATCCCGAACTTTTACCGGCAGTTCGGCTACGCGTACTCGATTCAGATGCACCCATGGGCGACAGTCGGCCACCGTCAGTTGGCGGAGAACGGTCTCGCAACTGTGAATGCGTCCGAAGCCGACCTCACCGAGTGTCAGCGCCTCCAAAGTGAGACGCAGACTCACTTTGATGTGACCATGCCGCACAGCCAGGACTGCTGGCGCTGGCTGATGCTTCACACCTCGAGCCAGCAAGTGCTCGTCCGCGACTCCGAAGGGCAGGCTCACGCACTCGCCCGCGTCTACGACGATGGAGAAGGCCATGTCGACGTCGGCGAGATCAGCGCAACCAGCGAGCGGGCCACCGACGCTCTTCTGGCTCATGCACTACGCGCGGCCGGTGAGGACGGGACGCTTCGCGTGAACGTACGTCCGCACGTGCCGGGGCTCTCCGACAAGATTGGAGGCGTCGAACGAACCGAGTGGTACTACGTTCGCGTTCCTGACCCGGCCGTGCTTTTGCAGGCCATGGCTCCCGTGCTGCTCGCCCGCTTGAGGCAGGCCGATCGTCTCAATGGAGAGGCACTCATCTCGTTCTTCAGACGGCACGTTCGGATCAACTGGGCGAACGATGACCTGACGGTCAGCGCGGGCGGACCCCTTCAAGCCCCGGTCTACGCTGGCGGATCCGGAGTGCCCATCGATGCCCTCGGGTCAATGTTGTTCGGAGACGGCGCAGAAGGACTCGAGGACCGATTCCCCGACGCGCACCTGGGGCGACAGGCGGATCTGATGCGGATTCTGTTCCCGCCCCAGAGCGCAGACCTCCTGACCTTTTACCTGCCGTCGTAGGCGGACGCACTCAGTGCCACGTCGAGGTCGTACGGTTGCCACGTGAGCGGCGACCAGCGCACCGAGCGCGACACCATGGGCGAGATGGACGTACCGGCGGAGGCACTCTGGGGCGCAAGCACCCAGCGGGCAGTGCAGAACTTCCAGATCAGCGGGCAGCCGATCGCCCCCGAAATCATCCGATCGCTCGCCACGGTCAAGGCCTCAGCAGCTGAAGCCAACGCCAGCCTGTCGGCGCTCGACCCAGACGTCGCGCGTGCGATCGCCTCAGCTGCTGACGCAATCGCATCTGGACAGCACGCCGACCAGTTTCCGATCGACCGCTTCCAGACCGGCTCTGGGACGTCGACGAACATGAACATGAATGAGGTCGTCGCCCACGTCGCAAGCGCTGAATCTGGGCTCTCCATTCATCCGAACGACCACGTCAACGCGTCGCAGTCAAGCAACGACATCTTCCCGACCGCCCTCCACCTCGCTGTTGCGCAACTCATGCGCGACCAGCTCGTCCCGGATTTGCTCGGCCTGGTCGATGCCTTCACCTTGAAGTCAAGGGAATGGCGCGACGTGGTGAAGTCGGGACGCACACATTTGATGGACGCGGCCCCGGTCACCCTGGGCCAGGAGTTCGACGGGTTCGCCGGACAGATCACCCATGCAATTGCACGAGTCGAGTCCGCCGTCCCCCGAATTCTCGAGGTCCCTCTTGGCGGCACGGCGGTGGGCACCGAGCTGAACGCGCCCCGTGGCTTCACCGAAGAGACTCTCAAGGCCATCGAACGGCGCACGGCGATCAAGCTACGCAGGCCCTCATCGCGCTTTGAGTCACAGTCGAACCGCGACGCACTCGTGGAGACCTCCGGGGTCATGCGTGGAATCGCTCTCTCGCTCATCAAGATCTGCAACGACCTGCGTTGGATGGGATCTGGCCCGCACACCGGGCTCGCCGAGATCACGCTTCCCGCGGTGCAACCGGGGTCAAGCATCATGCCCGGCAAGGTCAACCCGGTGATCCCGGAGGCAGTGATCCAGGCTTGCTGCCAAACCGTGGGCCTCGACGCTGCCATCGCCATGGGCGCAACCACTTCGAGCTTCCAGCTCAACACAGCGATGCCGTTGATCGGATGCAATGCGGTCGAGCAGGTCCGTCTGCTGAGTGCAAGCTCGGCTGCCCTGCTCAAGATGGTTCCGCACATCACCGCGGACGTCGAACGCCTGCGGCGATCGGCCGAGTCGTCGCCAGCCATCGCCACGTCGCTCAACTTGCTGGTTGGCTACGAGGAGGCCGCCAAGGTGGTCAAGCAGGCTGCCGCGCAAGGGGTCACGATTCGTGAAGCCGCTCAGCGTCTGGTCGATGAAGGACGCGTAACTGCTGCGCAGCTCGACGAGGCGTTGGACGTGAACCGCTTGGCACACGGTGGGCAATAGCAGCCCAACAGATCCTTCGGATGACGCATCTGGCTAGGGCTCGAACGGCACTCGCTCGCCAGGTTGGGTGATGAGCACCTCGGTTCCGCAATCCAGCAGGGCAACGGCCTTGGCGAACTCATGCGGAGGGGTCTGCATCCGCTGGAACTTCATCCGATGCAGTCCCGCAACGGCGAGCGTGCCCCAATGGATCGGGACTGCATACCGTGGACGTAGCAGTGCGACAGCATCCGCGGCGCTCTGCGGGTTGAGGTGCCCATCACCGAGCACCAGGCCCCACCCCCATACCGGAATCAGTGCAACGTCCAACTCCCCAGGCACGAGGTCGACCATGCCGGGGAAGATGTCAGTGTCGCCAGCGAAGTAGAGCGTGGCGGCGCCGGCTTCGATGACATAGCCCACCGCCAAAGCCACTGGCCCGCGGGGCTCCCGCTTACCCGAGTGGATCGCCACGGTGCACCGAACCGTGACGCCACGGTGGCTCAACGCGTTACCTGGCGTCATCTCGGTGACGTTTGTGAATCCCTTGCTGCGCATCCAAGCCTCTGCGCCTTGCGGCACCACGATCAGTGGATCGTCTGTCAACCGTCGCAACGAGGGCAGATCGAGATGGTCGTGGTGCAGATGCGAGATCAGGACCAGATCGACCTCGGTGTAATGACGCACGTCAGCCGCACCCGGCATGCGGTAGAGCATTGACGCACCGGAGCGCAAGACCGGATCGGTCATGACGCGGACACCTTCGACCTCGATCAGCACCGTGGCGTGGCCCAGATACGTCAAATAGTCGCGGTACGCCACGACCGACAGCCTAGGAGACAGCGCATCGACTGCAGTCGACCCTCAGAGGCTGAGGTCTTCGAGCATCTCGGTGACCATCGCAGCGATCGGTGAGCGTTCTGAGCGGGTCAACGTCACATGTGCGAATAGCGGATGACCCTTGAGCTTCTCGACCACAGCGACGACGCCGTCGTGGCGTCCCACCCTGAGGTTGTCGCGTTGAGCGACGTCATGTGTCAGCACCACTCGCGACCCTTGACCGATGCGCGAAAGAACCGTCAGCAGCACGTTGCGCTCGAGCGACTGCGCTTCATCAACGATCACGAAGGCATCGTGCAAGGAACGACCACGAATGTGGGTCAGAGGCAAAACCTCGAGCATGCCCCGGTCGACGATCTCTTCGACGACTTCGGTGGTGGTGATGGCCGACAACGTGTCGAACACCGCCTGCCCCCAGGGGTTCATCTTCTCGTTCTCGGTGCCTGGCAGATACCCAAGCTCTTGCCCACCCACCGCAAAGAGCGGACGGAAGACCACGACCCGGCGATGATGGCGCCGCTCGAGCACAGCTTCCAGTCCAGCACACAGGGCGAGCGCAGACTTACCCGTACCGGCACGACCGCCCAGCGAGACGATCCCCACGTCGAGATCGAGCAGCAAGTCGAGCGCAATCCGTTGCTCGGCGCTTCGTCCGTGCAGCCCAAAGGCCTCTCGATCCCCCCGGACGAGACGCACCTGCTTCTCGGGAGTCACGCGTCCGAGACCAGAGCCGCGCTCGGAGAGCATGACCAGACCGGTGTGGCACGGCAGGTCGCGTGCGGCGTCCAGATCGATGCGCTCGTCCTGGTACAGCCGGTCGAGGACGCCCGAGTCGACCTCTACCTCGGCCATCCCGGTCCAGCCCGACTCGACGGCCCATTCTGCGAGGTACTCCTCGGCCTCGAGCCCGACTGCAGAGGCCTTGACCCGCATCGGCAGGTCTTTGGAAACCAGAGTGACGCGTCGACCCTCGGCAGCGAGGTTTCGCGCGACCGCGAGGATCCGAGTGTCGTTGTCACCGAGCTGGAACCCCGGCGGCAGCACTGCCGGGTCGGTGTGGTTCAGCTCGACCCGAACGACCCCGCCGCTGTCGCCGATCGTGAGCGGTTCATCGAGGCGTCCACCGGACACCCGGAGGTCGTCAAGCATGCGCAGCGCGGTCCGCGCGAAATATCCGAGCTCTGGGTGCGAGCGCTTGGCCTCGAGCTCGGTGATCACAACGACGGGGAGGACGACTTCGTGTTCGTCGAAGCGCGTCCAGGCGGCTGGGTCGGACAACAAGACTGAGGTGTCGAGTACGAAGGTCCGACGCTCCACGTATGGCCTCCCGCGCGGGCCGGCCAGGCGCCGCCCCGACTTGACGCTACGACGCGAGCTGCCCAACCAGCGACCGCCACGCCGAGTCCCCACTACACTCGCCAGTTCAGTACCTGCACCGTCCGGCACAGGGAGGATCGCGGTGGGTGACGTCCTCGCCGGTGATCAACAGCTGGTCTTCGTCGGCGGCCTCCACCGCAGTGGCACCACCCTGCTCGCGCGCTTGTTGGCCTCGCACCCGGACGCCACCGGCCTTTCGGGGACCGGGGTCCCAGAGGACGAAGGTCAGCACGTCCAAGACGTCTACGCACCCGCCGAACGACACGGTGGTACGGGTCGGTTCGCCCTCAAGGCAAAGGCACACCTCACCGAAGAGTCACCACTCGCGACACCAGAAAGCGCTCAACGCCTATGGGAGGCATGGCGACCGTACTGGGACAGCGACCAGAGGTTCCTCATCGAGAAGTCGCCCCCGAACATCGTGATGGGGCGCTTTCTCCAACAGCTCTATCCCACTGCGGCGTTCGTGTTCATTGTTCGCCACCCGGTCACCGTGACACTTGCCACGCGCAAGTGGCGCAAGCGCACCTCACTTCCGCGATTGATGTCCAACTGGTTCCGGGCACACGAGCGCACCCAAAGCGACCTCAGCAGCCTTCATCGAGTGCACATGGTCAGCTACGAGTGGCTGATCACCGATCCGGCATCGGTGATGACCGAGGTCACTCAGTTCCTGCGGATGCCGGGCACGATAGACACCAGCAGCGTGGACGCCGGTGGCAGTACCCGTTACGAGCAAGAGTGGAAGTCTCTTCTGGCCGATGGACATCGCGGGGCTGTCAAAGCCCATCACCGCTTCGCGTCGCGGGCCCGTAACTATGGCTACGACCTCGACAGCCTCTCGGTTGCTCCACGCCACCCGCTCATCGAGCGCCTGCCACCAGACGCCTAACTACCAAATCGACGATGCCGCTGCGCATACGAGCGCAACGCGCGCAGAAAGTCGACTCTGCGGAAGTCGGGCCAGTAGGCCTCACAGAAGTAGTACTCGCTGTGTGCGCTCTGCCAGAGCATGAACCCGGACAGTCGCTGCTCACCCGACGTTCTGATCACCAAGTCTGGATCTGGCTGCCCCTTGGTGTACAGGTGCTCAGAGATGTCGTCGGCAGCCAAGCTGCGCGAGAGCTCCTCCATCGAAGTTCCTTGCTCGGCGTGCTCGGTCAAGAGCGATCGCACGGCGTCCGCGATTTCCTGACGTCCGCCATACCCCACCGCAACGTTGACCAGCAGCCCGTCGACCCCGCGGGTGGACGCCGCAGCCGACTTGAGTACCTCCGCTGTTCGCTGAGGGAGCAAGTCGAGCGATCCCACGGGGTTGATCCCCCAGCGTCCGCAGGAGGCGAGCTCGCTGACCACGCCTTCGATGATCTCGAGCAACGGCGCAAGCTCCGGTTCGGGCCGCGTCAGGTTCTCGGTGGACAGCAACCACAAGGTGACAAGCTCGACCTCTGCCTCTTCACACCACTCCAAGAGTTCTGCGATCTTGTCGGCACCGGCGCGGTGCCCAGAGCTCGCAGACGTGCCGATGGCTCGCGCCCAACGACGATTGCCGTCGAGGATGACACCGACGTGGTGCGGGACCTGCTCGGCGTCCAAGGATGCCAAGAGCCGTCGCTCGTAGAGCGAGTACGCGAGGTCTCGCACCCCCACTCGCTGCCCCTTTCGACGTCGTGGTCCGGCCCGACTCTATCCCCAGAGCAGTGACGTCCTAGTGCTCTGAGCGAACCCGATCGGGGATGACGACCACTGGTCCATGGGCAGATCGAATCACCGCCGTCGAAACCGATCCCAGCCAGCGAGCCAGGCCG
>JBJMHG010000025.1:0-7064 GCA_045807485.1 Actinomycetes bacterium | reverse complement strand
GCCCCCATCTCGGCGATGAAGCCGTCGGCGCCGAAGATCCGTGTCGCCTCCTGCAGCTGGGCGCGGGTGCGACCTGACACCAAAGACAGCGCGACTCCCGCCTCGTGAAGGGCAACGAGCGCCTCGGCAGGCTCGAGCGTGGTCGATTCGAAGTCGCGGCCACGGAAGAAAGAGCCGCCGCGTCCGACCATGGTGCCGTCGAGGTCGCTGTAGAGAATGCGTGTGCGGGTCATCCGGTCAGCCTCTCGTCGCCCATGACGCGTGACATCGGCGGACGTTCGAGCGCCGTGACGTCGTGCGTGGTGGGCCGGTAACCGGCCGCGCCCCGGTTGAACTGCGTGAGCGTGACGCCGTAGGCGGCGCTCTCGCCGTCGAGCCGAAGCCGCGAGAGAGCGGTCTGCCAGATCTCGGCTGCCATGCGGCCCAACGCTTGCGAGTCGTGGTGTCGATGGCGGCGGTGACCGAGGTCGACCTGAGCCATGGCGTCGAGCCCCGCCACGCGTTCGGCGTCGATCAACAGCGCCAGCTCGACGCCGTAGCCGGTGGCGAACGGCAGCTGCTCGAGCAGGTCGCGTCGCGCGGCGTACTCGCCTGCGAGTGGCTGCACGAATCCGGCGAGCCGGGGCCAATGCAGGTTGAGCAGCGGACGCGCGACCAGCTCGGTGACGCGTCCACCACCGGACGGATGTTCGGTGGCTCCGGTGGCCAACGGTCGGTCGTAGGCAGCTTTGACAAAGGCGACGTCTGGGTCGGTCAGCAATGGACCCAGTAGTCCGGTGACGTACGACGGCTGGAAGGAAAGCAGGTCAGAGTCGATGAATACAACGATGTCGCCGGTCGTTGCGGCAAGCGATCGCCACAGGGCTTCGCCCTTGCCGGGAATCGAGGGAATGTACGCCACCACGTCGTCGACGTGGATCACGTCTGCCCCGGCAGCGTTGGCAACTGCCGCGGTCGCGTCAGCTGAACCGGAGTCGATGACGACCAGCTCGTCGACCAAGGGGTGCGCGACCTCGACCAGGCTGTGCCGGATGCTCTCCACGATCGCGCCGACCGTCGCTTCTTCGTTCAGCGCCGGAAGGACCACGCTCACCGTGGTAGAGCCCTTGGCGGCGAGGAGGCGTTCCAGCGGCCAGTCGGAGGCCTGCGAGCTCCGGCGCGCGAACCATGCCTGCACCTCGGGTAGCACCGTGCTCCTTCGCCGTCTCGATCCGCCGTCTCGATCCCTGAAACCGGGTTTCCACCAGCCGGACGGGTTCCGTTACCCTCGTACTGCTCGTTGTGGTCCCTTCAGAGTTACTGAACAACTGCGCGAGCACAAATCAAGTCAGCACGACCCAACAACTTCACACCGCTCATCAAGAGGGGCAGAGGGAACGGCCCGTAGAAGCCCCGGCAACCCACCGTGCACGCGGAGACGAACGGCTTGTTCCATCCCACGCTCGGGCAGGTGCCAAATCCGACCTGTCGCCGAATGGCGCCAGGAGAGATGAGGAGAGTCTCCGCATGACCGCTTCACTGGACGCCGCAACTGGCACGAACGCAGCTCGCTCTGGCGGGTTTGGCCCGGCCCGAGAGCTGGTCTGTCGCGAGTGTGGCAACACTGTCCCGCTGGGTGACTCGTACGCGTGTCTTGAGTGCTTCGGCCCGCTCGAGATCGGCTACGACTTCGGCGACGTGGCCCACGCCGATATCGAGACCGGACCCCAGTCGATGTGGCGGTATGCACCGTTGCTTCCGGTGCCAGCTGATGTGGCGTCCCGCAAGAACCTCAGCCCCGGCATGACCAAGCTGGTCAAGGCCGACAACCTGGCCAAGGCGCTGGGCATGAAGACCTTGTGGGTCAAGGACGACAGCGGAAACCCCACTCACTCGTTCAAGGACCGCGTGGTGGCGATCGCTCTGTCGGCTGCGCAAGAGCTCGGCTTCAAGACTGTCGGCTGTGCATCGACCGGAAACCTCGCGGGCGCTGTTGCCGCTGCAGCTGCGCGTGCCGGGTTGAACTCGTGTGTGATCGCGCCCAGTGACCTCGAGGCGGGAAAGCTCGTGACCGCGGCGATCTACGGCGGCACGCTCGTCGCGGTCGACGGCAACTACGACGACGTCAACAGACTCTGTTCTGAAGTGGCCGCTGACATGGGTTGGGGTTTCTGCAACGTCAACCTGCGTCCGTACTACGCCGAGGGTTCCAAGACGGTCGGCTACGAAGTCGCCGAGCAGCTCGGGTGGCGACTGCCGCGTCAGCTGGTTTCGCCGATCGCGTCCGGTTCGCTGATGACCAAGGTTGACAAGGCTTTCGGCGAGCTGGTCAAGCTCGGACTCGTCGAGGAGACACCCGCGTCCATCTTCGGTGCGCAGGCCACCGGCTGTTCCCCGGTGAGCAAGGCGTTCGGCGCCGGCCACGACGTCGTGCAGCCGGTGCGTCCGGAGACAATCGCCAAGTCGCTCGCGATCGGCAACCCGGCCGACGGCCCGTACGCCATCGACGTGGCTCGCCGCACCGGCGGAGCCATCGACGACGTGTCCGACGACGAGATCGTTAAGGGCATCCAGCTGCTCGCCGAGACCGAGGGCATCTTCGGTGAGACCGCCGGTGGGGTTACGGTCGCGACGTTGAAGAAGCTGCTCGCGGACGGACGGCTCGACCCCGACGCCGAGACCGTCGTGCTCAACACCGGTGACGGACTCAAGACGTTGGACGCCGTAGCGCCCGTGGCGTCCCCCACCGTGACCATCAGCCCGAAGTACGGAGACTTCCGTGCGTTCGCCGAAGAGAAGGGCCTCGCGTGAGCGCCACCGTCCGCATTCCGACCATCCTGCGTCCGTACACGGGAGGGGCGTCCGAGGTAGCCGCCGACGGTGGAACGCTGGCAGACGTGCTCGACTCCCTCGAGGCCACGCACCCAGGCATTCGGGCGCGAGTGCTGGACGACGACGGCGCGATCCGACGCTTCGTGAACGTGTACGTGAACGACGACGACGTCCGCTTCGCCCAAGGCTTGGGTACTCCCACGCCCGACGGGGCGTCCGTCTCGATAATCCCGGCCGTCGCAGGGGGCTGAGCCGGTCTCGGGTCTTGGCCGGCGCGGAAGCTCGGCGGCATTACCCCGAAGGTGTGTTCTTGGCCAGACACGTCCCCTTCAGGGGTCAAGGCAGGGCCCAAATCGGCCGAAGGGGGGCGTAGGCTGCGCTTCGGACATCGGCGTTCGGTGTGCCGGCCGTCGCTGACGGCGGCGAAACAACTGGGGAGTGACGGATGGCTCAGGGCACGGTCAAATGGTTCAACGCCGAAAAGGGTTACGGCTTCATCGCGGTCGACGAAGGCCCTGACGTCTACGTGCATTACAGCCAGATCCAGATGGAAGGCTTCCGCGCGCTAGAAGACGGACAGCGCGTCGAGTTCGAGATCTCCCAGGGACAGAAAGGGCCGCAGGCCGACTCGGTCCGCCCGCTCTAGCCGCACGCAGCCGCATCGTGTGACTTTGTCGTAGCCCTGGGTGTCACTAAGTCACACAATGTCGCTCGATCGTCGGCACCGCGATCGAGCTAGTGGACGCCGTCACCGGTCGTCCGGGTTCTCCGGCAGCTCATCGAGGTCAACCCGGTCTGATGTGACCATTTCGTTCTCGTCGATCAGATGCACGGCCGACTCCTCCGCGGACTTCCACCCGGTGTCGCCCTCGGCGACATGCGCAACGGCCTCTTTGGTCGTGTCACTGCGGACGCCCTCGTCGTCCTCGACCAGTCGTCCCTCGTGGACGTGCGGGTCGCCAGGACCGTAGGCCTCGTCATAGTGGTCGTCGTCCTCGGCCGAAACCGCTCCGGCCTCAGGATCTATGAACCAGGTGCTCTCGCTCATGGCGCTCCCTTCGAGGCCGGTGTCCTACGCGACCATCATTACCCCGCTGGACGCCGGAGCACACCGCCTGAGGGCTCTTGACTTTCCCGCAGCGTTTCAGGATGACACCGCCGCCACGCACCGTGGTGTACTCGGCAGATGGTCACTCGCGACCGAGGGTTCGCCGAGTTCGTCGAAACTCGTGGACCTGTGCTGTGGCGAATGGCCTCGCTACTCGAGCTTGACCCTGCGGAGGCTGAGCGCGCTCTGGTTGCGGCGCTCGCAACAACGCGACGTCGCTGGTCGGCGCTCAACCGTGACAGGGCTGCAGAGAGCGCAACGCGCGAATCGCTGAGCGCCGCCTTCATCGCAAAGCGCCGTCGCGAGGGGACCCTTGACGACCCTGCCCCCGCAACCGGAACCACCGCACCGCATCGCGCAGCCTTGGCGGCGCTGACCTCCAGGCAGCGGGTGCTACTCGTGGTGCCGGTCTTCGCAGGTTCGACTCTCACCGAGGTGGCGCGCCTGCTCAACATGTCGAGCGCGGAGGCGAGCGGCATGGCCGAGCAGGCCGAACGCACTTTTCGCGTGCAAACGGGTCAAGCATCGGGTGCACTGATTACAGCGCTGGACGCCGTCGCGCTCAGAGATGCGCCTTCGCACCTGTTGACCGAGACGCTGGCCGTACCGCGTCCGCGCCGGACGCCCCTCGCCGCTGCAGCGGTCGTCGTCGCCATAACAGTGGCGGTCGTGGTTGCGGTTGCTCCGTGGGGCGGTCGGGGTGACGCGACGGGGGCGGAGTCTGCCGTGAACGAGTGGGGAGTGCCACGCGATTTGGGGCTGCGGGGTGACCTGCCGTCGCTTGCAGCCGAGCCCATCGACAAGGCTTCGACGGCGCTGGTCGTTGGCAGCACGCCGGTGGTGACTGATGCAGTGACTGGCGAAGCTCGCGCCGTCTTTGCGTCGCAGGCTGACCCCGCATGGTTCGACCGTGAGAACAACCAACAGACTCTGCTGAGCCACAGTCAATGGACCCAGGTCGTGCTGTCACCTAATGGCGAGTGGCTGCTTCTGGTCAAACGCAATCCGGACACACCGAGCTCCCCGTTCAATCAATCGCGTGCAGACGTCGGCGTGCTGTTCTTAGTCGAGATCTCGACCGGAGCAACTATCCGCGTCGACGAGATGCACCCATCCCCTGATGCCACGGGTGCCGCCGGTATCGCGGAGGCTCGACTCGCGTGGGCTCCCAATTCCCAGTCGTTCGCCTGCGCCTGCAGCGGGACACTGAGCGTTGGGCTCATGGATGCCGATGGCCACGTGGTCGTCAATCACACGGCAGTGCGTGCTCGTTCCGTGGCGTGGGGGTCACCTGGGCTTGCCGTTGCCGAACCTCAAGGCGGCTGGTGGTACGTCGATCAACCGACGGTGGATCGGGACGCACTCGTATACGGGGCGGCCCTCGGGATCTCAACGACCGAGCCGGTCTCGTATCTCGAGATCTCGGTACTCACCATCTATGCGCTGGGTGCAGACCGGCGTCCGGACGGTGGCCACTGCACGCTATGGGACTCCAGCTTCTCGTATCCCGTCTCGGTACTCACAGCCGCTGAACGGGGTGGAACACTTTGCACTCCGGTGACGATGCAGGCAGGGCGAGATGGCTTCGTCCTCGTCCTTCCCGCAAAGGGACCAACTCAGCGATCCCGCTCCCTCGACATCGTGGTCGTGCGTCGTGACGGTTCGACGTCGGACGCCGGGTCGTTCCCGCCTGGAACCACGACGGCATCCTTCGCCGCAGACTTGGTTGGATAGCGCGCTGAAGTAGCGTCATGCCAGTCGAACGGGAGGGGAGGGTCTGTGAGTGACGTGGCCAGTTGGCCGGCCACCGCAGTGCTTGCGGCATTCGCGGTCAAAGAGCTGTCACCGGTCGAGTACCTCGGTGAGCTCTTCACCCGGATCGACCTGGTGCAGCCCAGCGTCAACGCCCTCGGTGACCAGTACCGGGAAGACGCGTTGGCAGAGGCTCGAGCTGCAGCCGATCGATACGCGAACCGCCAGCCGACCGGACGCCTCGACGGGCTGCCCACCATCGTCAAGGACGAGACCGAGGTCGCCGGACGCCGCACGACGAATGGGTCGCTGCTGTGGCAGAACTATCTTTCGGAGGCGGACGATCCGATCGTCGAGCGCCTGCTCCATGCGGGAGCGCTCATTCACGGTCGCGGATTGACGCCGGAGTTCTCGATCCCGTTCTGGACGCACAGCCGGCTCTGGGGTGTCACACGCAATCCGTGGAACTTGGCCGACGATGTTGGCGGATCGAGCGGAGGATCGGCTGCTGCAGTGGCGTCCGGCATGACGCCCTGGGCAACCGGGTCGGACATCGGTGGCTCGATCCGCGTGCCGGCATCGTGCTGTGGCGTGGTCGGCTACATGCCACCGTCCGGTCGTATTCCGGTGGCCGGCGCCTGGGGTCGCGACGACTGGTCGCGGGTCGGGCCTATCACGCGAACTGTTGGTGACGCCGCGTTGATGGTCGATGTCACCAGCGGACGTCACGTGCGCGACCACTTCTCGCTACCCGATCGCACGAACTTGGTGGACGTCACGGGTGACGTCCGCGGCAAGAAGCTCGCGTTGTCGCTCGACCTCGGCGACTGGCCGGTGACAGAAGAGGTCAGGGCGGCGGTCTCGGACGCCGCACGTGCACTCGAAGAGCAGGGAGCGATCGTCACGCCTGTCGACCTGACAATCGAGCGCGAGCTGGTGCGTCAGGCGTCCAACGGTCACAACGGTGGGCTGTTCGCAGCCAGCTGCGAAGCCGAGATCGCCGGCCACGATGACGAGGTGAACCCGTATACGAGGGCTTGGCTGGACGAGGTGGCTGCCGACCGAAGTGACGGCTCGTTCTTTCGCGCTCGCGAGGTCGAGGCCGTGATCTCAGAACGCGTTGACCGCGTGCTGCTGGAGCACGACGCGATCCTGTGCCCAGTGATGGCGATCCCCGCGCTGGCGGCAGGCGTCGACTACACGCAGCAGCGGCTCATCGTCGACGGCGTAGAGCGCGACTCGTTCCACGACATTCACCTCTCGGAGGCGTTCATCATCACCAACCGCTGCCCGGTGCTCGTGGTGCCATGAGGGCGTGCGGCGTCCGGAACGCCAATCGGTGTGCAGATCGTGGCAAGCGGATACGAAGATGCCACCGCCTTCGCTGTTGGAC